>JBFFCR010000046.1:0-14134 GCA_041559855.1 Anaerolineae bacterium
ATCGGCGGTCGGCCTCGCAATGGCCGCCGCACACTCGGGCAGGACCAGGGTGGGGCAGTAAAGATCGCACTGCTGCGCTTGTACTTGCTGCAGGAACTGGCGACTGGCTCGGTAGTGCACCTCGTCGGCTCTCGACGCAGCGACAAAGACGCTGGCGTCCACCGTGAGGTTCATCGCCGCATCTCACTCAGGAGTTCCACCGCGCTTTTCTCGCTCTGCCATGCCTCGCTCACTCGCTGCGCCAGCGCATCCCAGCGAGCCTCCCAGTCCGACTCTGCCTGCGCCTCTTGCGGTGCAGGCCTGAGCGAAACCAGCAGTGCCTGGGGCACACCCTCAGAGCCGATCAACGTCACCGTGTCCCCCAGGTCCAGTTCCTCGAGCAAGCGCCTCAAGTCTCGCTCCGCAGTCTCAATTGGCAAAGTGTTCGCAGACATCACACTCCCTCTTGATCCTTTTATCTCCAGCAGTATACCATCAACCGAGCTCATGGTCAAAGATCGCGGTGTGGCTCTTTGTGTTGCTCCACAGGCGCCGCTGGTTGAGTCCAACCGTGATGCTGTCCCGAAGCTGCGCCCATCTCCAGCCGAGCGCTCAGGACCAAGGGTCTTTGTCCATTGTGTACAGTAGCATGAAATCAGCCACCGGGGTGAGATCTACTTGATGCTGGGGCTGATGGACATGGAGGCGCCGGATGTATAGACAAGGTTCAGTACTCCTACCTGTATAGAAGTGCGCCAATAACTGTCAACCGCAACCGCCCCTATTTGCTATCCTGGGCAAATCGGCGTAAAATGGAACCAGGCCCACCGGGTGTTGGCTTGGTCATGCACTGGCGCGGGGCTGGACCTGCTCAAATTGCTTTCCTTCACAGCCGTCCGCGGCCTATCTGCGCGGGAGCAACGAGGGGCAGACGGCCGCCGTCGTGAACGAGGTTATCATGAAGCCTGATATCTCAAAGGTAAAGATGAGCGCATTATGGCCTGATACTCACCCTGAAGTGGAGCGTTTGCAGATCGAGCGACTACGACAGACGCCGGACTGGCGAAAAATGGCGCTGATGGCCGAGATGGGCCAGTCAGTACGAACCCTGGCCCTGGCCGGGCTGCGCCAGCGCTATCCGACCGACACGCCTGCCCAGCGCCGTCGCCGCCTGGCCGACCTGCTACTGGGACCGGATCTGGCAGCCCGCGCCTATGGCCCAGCGGTGGAGGAAGGCTGATGCTGCCCGAACAACTCGCCGTGACGATGCTCGTGGTCGATGCCCTGGAGGCTCTCGGCGTGCCGTATGCCATCGGCGGGTCCTTTGCTAGCGCCCTGCACGGCGTGATGCGGGCTACCATGGACGCCGACCTGGTAGCCGACCTGGGCCCGGGACAGGTCGTGCCCTTTGCCCTGGCGTTGGGTGAGGCATTCTATGCCAATGTCGAGATGATGCGTGATGCCACGCGCCAGCACAGCTCCTTCAACCTGATCCACTTGGATACCATGTTCAAGATAGACGTTTTCGTCGCCCGGCCCCGCGACTTTGACCGCGCCCAGTTGAGCCGGCGTCAGTTGCACCTGCTGAGCGAGAACCCCGAGCGCCGTGCCTACGTTGCCAGCGCGGAGGACGTTGTCCTCTCCAAGCTGGAGTGGTACCGGCTGGGCGGCGAGATGTCCGACCGCCAGTGGCGTGATGCATTGGGCGTGCTCAAGGTGCAAGGCGAGCGCCTCGACCTGGAATACATGCTCCGCATGGCCGCCGGGTTGGGCGTGGCCGACCTGCTTTCTCGCGCATTTGAGGAGGCGGCCTGACCGTGGCCATTCTGCCCCGCCGCGGCGCGCGTTCCTGCGCCTGGGCGGAGCACCCATTTCCAGCCTAGCGCTCAGGACCAAGGATCTTTGTCCATTGTGCACAGTAGTATGAAATCAGCCACCGGGGTGAGATCTATTTGATGCTGGGCCTGATGGGCATGGAAGCGCCGGATGTGTAGGGGTGGACCAGGGCCAGGGGCAAATCCATCTGCCATTTCGAAGGGACAGACATCCTGACAGAGATGACACGGCTCTTGCATCGCAACTTGTCAACTGACGTCGTGTCATCGCGAACCGCCGGAAGGGTGGTGTCCTCTCGCGGGCAAGAGGATCGCGCTTGCACCAGCTTGCACAGATGACTCTGCCGCGTCCGATTCCTATGAAACATGCTTGACAGCAATCTAATACAGTGATACAATACCATTGCACTCATCTTAACATTCTTGGCACGAACTGAAACTGGCTCGCAGCATACACTGCGTCGATCTTCGCCTTCACTTGGAGGAGCATGGATGAGAATGTGTGGCCGACTCTACCCCTCGGCATTCGGGTTGGAGCCGGTCGTTTTTGTTTCATGGAGGCCCTGCCGTTCACCGGCGGAGCTAGTTGCTGCCTGTTCTTCGCTTTCTGCACTCCTGTGGTAGGCGAGGAGGCATTGTCATCAGGGGCCGGCAAAGACAGAGGATCAAGTGTCGCCCGCAATGACAATCGACATGGCTCCCGACCTTGCTGAAGCGAAAGGAGGTATCACCAATCGATTCGAGACCGTCAACTACGGCAACCTATCGTCCACCTTAACCACAGTTCAGTTCTAGCTAGCTCTCTGCTTGAAGAAAGGAGTGATTGCAGTGAAAACCAGACTATCGAAAGTGATTGCACCCTTGGCGGTGGTGATGTTGCTGCTGCCGGCCGTTGTAGGAGCCCAGGTACAGCCAAACCAGACTATCGCAATCGATAGCGCCGCCGAGGAGGGGTCAGCCCTACAGTCGACGCTGGGCGATTTGCATGTGAGCCTGGCCCCACAGACTGGCAAGGCCCGGTTCTTGCGCCTGACTCCCGGACAGTCGGAAGCAGTCGCACAGCAGCTCGGCGCTCAGGGTTCGGCCGAAGAGCGGGCATTCGCATTCATGGAGGCCTACGGCGCCCTGTTCGGCGTTCGGGATGCGACAGCGGAGCTCAGGCCGGCTCAGGTGCAGACTGATCAGGCGGGCAATACCCACGTCAGCTACGACCAGGTCTACCAGGGCGTGCCGGTCTTTGCCGGTGTGCTTCGCGTTCACATGGACGCGGCCGGCATGATCACGGCCGTCAACGGCCTCTTCATCCCCGAGCTGGCCGTCAACACCACGCCGCATCTGAGTGCTGAGCAAGCGGCCCTGACCGCGCAGGCAATCGTCAATAGCGACGTCATTGATGCCGACCGCGCCGATGCCGTTGCGACGACGCTGCTTGTGTTTCGCGAAAACTTGGCCCGGGGGCTTCCCGGAGCCAATCATCTGGCCTACGAAGTAGAGGTCAACAACGGACGCGACGTGCGCGAGTTTGTGTACGTCGATGCACACAGCGGCAAGGTGGTCGATCAGATCACGGGCATCTATGAAGACCTGTATCGGAGCGTGTATTACCAGAAGTATGAGGAAGGCAAGCTCGTGTGGGAGGAGGGTGATTCGCTGCCTTACACCGGCGCGGCTCCGGTCACGGCTCCCGAGGCGATTACGGACGTGAACAACGTCATCAACTACACCGAGGACACCTACGACATGGTGGCAGCCGCCACCGGCGGCGGGTATCTTTCGTACGATGGGGACGACGCGCCGATGGACCTGCTGGCTGACTCGACGCTGATTGGCTGCCCCAATGCCATGTGGAACGGTACCTTTGCCCAGTTCTGCCTGCAGGTCACGGGCGACGACACAGTGGCTCACGAGTGGGGGCACGCCTACACCGAATACACCCACAACCTAATCTACGCCTGGCAGCCTGGCGCGCTCAGTGAATCCTACTCTGACATCTTTGGTGAAGTGGTGGACATGATCAACGGAGAGGGTCTCGATGATCCGGGCGGTCTACGCACCGATGGCGCCTGCTCGGTCTACACCCCTTGGCCTCCCAAGCTGACCGTGACCGCTCCGGAGAGCATTGCCGGCGACTATGAGGCTGGTCCGGCGGCGTTCGGGCCGGCTATCGACAGCACGGTGTCCGGCACGCTGATGGCCGTCATCGGCGACGGTTCAACGGTCTCCGACCCATCATTGGGCTGCGATCCGCTAATCAATGACCTGACCGGCAGGATTGCCTTCATCCGCCGGGGTGAGTGCGACTTTGTCGTAAAGGTCAAGAACGCTCAAGATGTTGGGGCGATCGGTGCTGTGGTGGCCAACCACGAGGAAGGCGGCGACAGCACCCTCACCATGGCGGGCGATGATCCTACCATCACCATCCAGTCTCTGTTTATCGGCTACAGTGATGGCAATGCGATCGAGGCCGAGATTCCTAACGGCGTCGACGTGGAACTCAATCTGGCCGAGGCGGGCACTGAACCGGACGACTCATACCGGTGGTTGTCGGGCGAGGATGACCCAGCCTCCGGCGGTGCTATCCGCGATCTGTGGACGCCCTCCTGCTTCGGCGATCCAGACAACACCACCTCCGATGACTACATGTGCGGCACTATCGATAACGGCGGCGTTCACTACAATTGCGGGGTGCCCAACCATGCCTTCGCGCTGACGGTAGACGGCGGCAACTTTAAGGGGCAGTCGATCACAGGCATCGGGTTGACCAAGGCCTTCCACATCTATTGGCAGGCACAGACAGTCTACCAGACCCCCACGACCGACTTTGCAGACCATGCCGATGCCCTTGAGCAGTCCTGCACGGACCTGCAGGGCGAAACGCTGCCGCCCGTGACCAACGGCGAACCGCCTGTGGTGATCAGCGAAGCCGACTGTGCCGAGCTTTCCAAGGCCATTCTGGCGGTTGAGATGCGCGCCTACCCCGACCAGTGCGGGTATGAGCCCCTGCTGGCAAAGGATCCGCCAGATGTATGCGCGACTGAAACCGAGCCCTTCTTCCAGGAGGCATTCGACGCAGATCCAGTCACCTGGACCCTGACCAACGAAGGCGTCTATGCCGAGTACGTCGAGCGCGACTGGATGTGGCTTGACAGCCTGCCGGATTCCGCCCAGGGTGGTTTCTATGCGGAAGATTCGCTCGTTTTAGGAGACTGCGTGCCGCACAGCGATGATCAGTCGGGTGTCGTCTACCTGGACAGCCCGGTGATGACGGTACCAGCCGGCGGCCTCAGCGATCGTCCCGTGCTGGTGTTTGACCACTACTTTGCGACTGAGCCTGACTACGACGGCGGCAACGTCTGGATCAAGGTGAACGACGGTGACTGGCAGTTGCTGGCGGCGAGTGATTTCGACTACAATGCCTACAATGGCACTCTCGCATCGGCCGATGACGACAACACCAACCCGCTGGCGGGTCAGGAAGCCTTCTTCGGCAGTGATGAGGGTGGGGTGGAAGGTTCCTGGGGGCAGTCGCAGATTGACCTGTCAGCCTACGCTGTCACCGGCGACGAGATCCAGCTGCGATTCGCCCTGGGCACCGACGGATGCAACGGCATCGACGGCTGGTACCTGGATCAGGTATCGGCTTACTACTGCTCAGATGTAGAGGATTATTACATCTACCTGCCTCTGGTCCTCAAGGGCTACGCCGCACCCTAGACTAGCAGACATAAGTCATCTCTGATCCGGGGATGGCGGTTGAGAAAAAGGACCTCCTGGGAGGACTTGGGTCACCACAACCCAGTCACCCAGGAGGTCTTCTGCTATGGAGTAGAGCCGGGATCTGCAAGGTCAGCAAGCAACGTTCAAGGTGGCGCAGGATCTGGGGCAGCGAGATGGCTACGATGAGCAAGCGTGCACCCGGCTGTCGCTACCCTGGGGCTGTCGCTCACCTTTCTGGTTACTCCGGCCGATGAGCAGGACCAAACCTGAGCGGACTCCCCATCTCCAGCCGGGCACTCAGGACAAGGGGTTTTTGCCCATTGTGTACAGTAGTATGAGATCAGCCACCGGGATGAACTCTACTTAATGCTGGGGCTGATGGGCATGGAGGCGCCGGACGTGTAGGTAATGTTCATCGCCGCATCGCGCTCAGGAGTCCCACCGCGCCCTTTTCGCTTTCTCGGGCCTGTGACAACCTTCGGTCAGAGCCGCAGGTCAAAGCCTGGCCGACCATGAGCTGGGAATCGATCCTGGGCAAGGAGGCCGTATCGCGTGGGGGCCTATCCGCACGCTGAATACGGCCAACCGAATCTTTCAGAGCAGCGAAGAGGACCCAGTACGCAACCAGCAGATTGAGTCGCTCATTCCCTGCAGATATGCAATGGGACAACTACTGGCAACTGGCCTAACGCATGATCAGGGGTAAGTGGAGCGCAAACGGCCAGTCACCGCTTATGTCTAGGATGAACAGCCCTCTGTAAAAGTCAGCGACATAGGCATAGTCACCCTCCACGGCCACGCCCACTGCCATTTCTGGAATGACACTGAAGCCGATCTCGATCGGCGAGGTCGGGTTATGGATGTCAATGATGCGCAGCCCGCCGCCCCCATCGGCCACATAGGCATAGTCGCCCACCACGACCACATCATAAGCATATCCCGGCGTGTCGTAGTAGCCAACCTCGATCGGCGATGTTGGCTCGTGGATGTCAATGATGCACAACCCTCCCGCATCAGCGACATAAGCGTAGTTGTCCACCACCGTCACGTCAGCTGCGTATCCCGGCGTGTCGTAGAAGCCACTCTCGGTCGGCAAAGTTGGCTCATGAACATCAATGATGCGCAGGCCCTCGCTCCCGTCAGCGACATAGGCATAGTCGCCTGCCACGGCCACGCCCTCCGCAGATCCCAGGGTGTCGTAGAAGCCGACTTCGCTGGGTGCTGTTGGAAGAGCTAGACTCAGAATGCGCACTCCGCTATCACCTACAGCAGCATACGCATAGTCCCCGATGATGGCAAGGTCATTGACCCAATTAGGTGTGTCGTATTCACCCACCAAGGCGGGCTCCATAGGGACAGAGATATCAAAGATACGCAAATAGTAGCCCGTATAAGAGCTTCCTGAAAGGTAGGCTGTGGTCGCGGTCACTCCGATGGCAGTGCCCAACATTAGCCCCATACTCCCATGAGGGGAGACAGCCCACTCGGGGTTTGCCGGATCTGCTACGTCGACAACAGCCAGTGTGCTGACGTTAGAGCCAGTGCCAAAGTAGGCGTAGGTCGCCTGTACTACGACATCGGAGGGAAATCCCGCAGCGTCATAGTACCCCACTTCTGTCGGATGCGCCGGGTCGGAGGCATTGAACACGCGCAGTCCGTTTCCGTATTCGGCAGCTACATAGACATAGGTCCCTGCCACTGCTACACCATAGGCAAGCCCTGCAGTATCGGCAGAGCCAAAGTGGCTTGGGCTCGCCGGATTGGCAACATCAAGGATCCACAATCCACCCCATTCATATGCAACATACGCCTGGCTGCCGATCACTACTACCTCACGGGCCGAACGCCCTACAAGTTTCCAGGTACTGGCTCCGTCTGGGGAGGCTGGATTGGAAATGTCGATGATGCGCACACCCTCGCTCCCATCTGCGACATAGGCATAGTCGCCTACTACCGTCACGTCGGCTGCATATCCTGGTGTGTCGAAGAAACTAACCTCGATCGGCGAGGATGGCTCGTGGATATTAATGATTCGCAGGCCCTCGCTCCCATCAGCGACATAGGCATAGTCACCCACCACCGTCACGCCAGTTGCATCTCCCGGTGTGTCGCAGGAGCCAGTCTCGATCAGCGAGGTTGGCTCATGGATGTCAATGATTAGCAGCCCCTCGCTCCCGTCAGCGACATAGGCGTAGTCGCCCGCCACAGCCACTCCCGCCGCAGATCCCGGTGTATCATAGAAGCCAGCATCGATCGGGCTACTCGGATTGGAGGCGTCATAGATTTGAAGACCTTGGCTCTGGTAGACAGCGTATACATTGCTGCCAGCCAACGCTAGGTCGACGACCCATCCGGGGTGCACACCTGTCTGGCCAACAGGGCTGGGAGTCTCAGGATCCGCGATGTCCAGGATGACGAGGCGCGGTCCTACGCCAATATAAGCATAATCACCTTCGACTATCACAGCCCGAGTGCTACCACTAACTTGACTGACGAGTTCTACATACGTGGCTTTGGCGCTCACTGAAGTCTCTGTTACTCCCTGGGATGGAGTCAGCATGGGATCGAGTTGCCCTCGAGCTGAAGATTTGCCAAGACTTGGCGACAGCACAACGAGGATAGCCAGAAGCGTCGAAGCGAGTCGGATCTTGCGCATGATTCCCTCCTGATAGATAGCTGGACAGCTGTGGTATTGCAGCGGCAGCCACCCCGCGGACCGCAGGTGAACTCCGATCCAGCCAGTCCCCAACGCGCCGTTCTCAGCCAACTGCGCGGCACCATACCGCAGGGGATACTCAATGGTAGCCTCATTTTATCACGGTTTGGCGCAGAGGTCAATGGTCGTTGTTTGGGAATGGGTGAGCGGCGAGAGACTACATAGATCTGGTAGACTTGCCTGGTCTGAATCGCGAGGGCTGTCAGGCAAAAGGGTGATCCCCTCAATTGGTCCAGAGACTCGACCTCTTGCATGGGTGGCTGGCCTACGGCGTGCTATTCAATTGTAGTGGCGCCGTACTCAGTTGCAGCCAGAATGAAGTAGCGCCGTCCTCGTATCCCGCTGGCGGCGGCTCACCAAACAGCCGCGCGCTTAAGGCAAGATGCTTTTGGCCGTTGTGAATAGCAGCACGAGATCGGTCGCCGCGGCGGGATCTATTCGATGTTGGGGCTGATAGGCATGGAGGCCCCGGACGTGTAGGCCAGGCTCATCGCCGAAGATCACTCTGGAGCTCCAGCGACAGAGTGGAGAGAGACGCGACCAGCCCCAACTCTGCAGTCAAAGGATCGCGATCCCTAGCCTTCGGGACCGAAGAACTGCTCGGCTTCGGCGACTACCTCTTGTTCGGTCAGGCGCGAGGCGCTGCGCACCTCCATCACCTTACCCCTCAATCCTTTGTGATGCTCGATCCGTTGATGAAGCTCGTGTTTGGCCTGTCCAGGTCCCAGAATCAGGATCTCGTCCACCGGCCCTAGGTGTTCGATCGCCTCTTCGTAGTAGTGCTTCAACATCTCGTGGCGATGGGCTTCGATGCGGTGCTGTGCCCAACCACCTCCGTGCGTGTGCGGTTCGACCTCAGAGAAGAGCTCTTCCTCGCCAATGAATGCCTCGCCGCGGAAGGCGATCAGGATGGCTTCCCGGTGATCTAACCAGATTGCGACACGACGCGGTTTGTCGTGATTCATGGTGTTCCCCCTTCTTTCTTATGTGCACGAGCCTGCAGGTCCTGGCTTAGGTATGCCAGGCATCTCCTGCCCGAATGATCGGTCCGTAGCACCGTCAGAAGGCCGCCGATCACTGGCCGGATCGCCGGCGCCACTAGACTACTCTTGACTCATCGTGGCATACACCTGGGCGGCAAACTCCTCGATGGCCCGCCTGTCAGCGTTTGTTGCCGCGGCCGCGCCCTGACCGTGGAAGCTCAGACGGATGGTCATGGCGTCGGCAGTGGCATCGTCGGTCTGATTGACCTCAAAGGGACTCAGCGACGCCAGCCACGTCTGAAGCTGGCCGAGTTGCCCAGCATCCAAGGTGGAGCGGGCCACTTCTTCAGGCAGTTCACCCCTGCAATTTGTCGCGACTGCCACGCCGGTCTGGTCTACCACCAGATGGTCGCAGAAGCCAGCGATGCCGCCTTCGCGATGCCAGGTCAGCGCCAGGACGGGCAGGGCCATGTTGCCATCAGCGTCAGTACGATATTCATAGGAACGACCCTGGGCTTTCAAGATTACCTTGTAGCCATCCACGACGTGCATAGCGCAGAATTGGCCAGGCAGCTGGATGCCCAGGCAGCTATCGGGCCATTGGGCGGCCTCGACGCTGCTCACCGCGACGTCCGACGGATCAACCTTGAGTTGCGCGGCCAGTGCCTGCGCTGCTTTCTGGGCCGCGCCGGCTCCCGCAACCCCAGGCGCCGCCGTCGGTGTGGGCTGAACAACGGTACCGCACGCCGCTAGCAAGAATCCTCCCGCAATCAGCGCCGGGACGAAAAGTGCGAGATGTTTACGGTCACCCATGTGTGTACCATTCCCCTTTCTGACATGAGCCCAAACTTGAGCCGCCAAGCTCATCCTAATCCCTCTATCGTAGCCATACATGTGCCCTGCAGCCCTTAGCGCATGGCGATGGGTGTCGAGGGTAGTGCCTCGACTTGCTGCTTGTTGAGTTTCAAGTAAATGGCATCCTCTCCAAGGTGATCGATCTGTGACACAGGGATGGTCACATCTCTCTGGCCCCACAGATGTCCTTCTCGCATGACCAAATGGCTTACTCGCTCGTTCACCGGATCTACGAGGAACTCATCGAGCCGTCCGACGCGACCATCGGTAGCTTCCACGCGGGCACCCTGGCGCACGGCAAGCTCCCCTGGCGGAATGTCCTCGCTCTGCACAGCGATCCACCTGGGCTCCGGCGCCGCGACGAGCGTCAGATACGGAGCGACAACGTATTGCGGAACCTCATCTTCGATGATGTCCGTCTTGAGGAAGGACTGTAGTTTCGCCAGTTCGTCCTTGGCGCAGCGCAGCTGGATCTCGTGAGGCGTCGTCTTTGTCACCAAGTCGACCGGCACCAGGAGTTCGGCGTTTGGTGACTCCTTCTCCTTGACGACCAGGTGGGTCACCTTTTCGGTCTCGCGGTCCATCACTACCTCTTTGGACCGACCGCAGACACCATCGACACAATAGACCTCTACGTTCAACGGCATATCCATCTTGCGTTCCTCCCGAATTCAAGCTCTTGGCTGATTCCTGTATTTCCACTGGACAGCACGGAGGACAAGATCGTCCTTACGCACCTATAAAGCTCCACTTACGTGCGGCTTAAGAAGCTCGCCTCCCGCCGTCCTCAATACATGTTCCCATCGCGCTAGCTTGCTCAATGCATCTTCCAGGAAGCTCCAAGCCTTCGCAGAAGGCCGCCTCCTGGAAGATCGATCACTAGCTGATTTCTCCATAGGCCTTTGGTACCAGCAAGGCCTCTTGGGCTTCCTTTTGTTCTGCTTTTGCGTCATCCTCTTTCTCTGAACCCGTTCCCGGACGAGGTCCAAGGATCTCTACCAACTCGTCGCGGTCTATGGTTTCCTCTTGCAGCAGGGACTGGGCAAGGCGATCCAGCTTCTTGCGCTCGTCCGTCAGAAGGCGATGGGCAGTCTTGTGCTGCTTCTCCAGCAAGCTCCGGACATCCTGGTCTATGCGAGCTGCCGTATCTTCGCTATAGTCCTTTCCCTGGGCCAGCTCGTAGCCCAGGAAAGGCTGCTCCTCGTCGGCCTGAAACGCTGCCAGACCTACTGTGCCCATGCCCCACCGCGTGACCATGCGCCGCGCCAGGCGGGTGGCCTCGACCAGGTCCCTTTCCGCGCCGGTGGTGATGTCACCGATGGCGATCTCCTCGGCGGTGCGACCCCCGAGCATCACGACCAGGCGGGCCAACAAGGCTTGCCGGCTGTAGTTGTAGTGGTCATCGCCTGGCAGTTGCTCAGTGACTCCGAGGGCTTGCCCGCGCGGGATGATGGTCACTTTGTGCACCGGGTCGGCAGCTGGTGTGAACCAGGCCACCAGCGCGTGGCCCGATTCGTGATAGGCAATGACCCGCCGCTCGTGATCGTCCAGCACCAGCGGACGTACGCCCCCTAGAAGGACCTTGTCCACGGCTTCCTCAAAATCGGCCATGCTCACCCGGTCGCGATTGTTCCGGGCGGCGAGCAGGGCCGCTTCGTTGCACAGGTTGGCCAGGTCGGCCCCACTGAAGCCTGTCGTGATCCGTGCCAGGAGCGCCAGGTCGACGCCGGGATCCAGGCGCAGGGTCCGGGTGTGGATGCGCAAGATGCCCTCGCGGCCCTGCCTGTTCGGCAACACAATGGCCACCTGTCTGTCAAAGCGCCCGGGCCGCAGCAGCGCTGGATCGAGCACATCCGGCCGGTTGGTGGCCGCCAGGATAATGACCTCGTGGCGCTCGTCAAAGCCGTCCATCTCCACCAAGAGTTGGTTGAGGGTCTGCTCCCGCTCGTCGTTCACAGTGCCCAATCCCGCACCCCGGCGGCGACCGACAGCATCCATCTCGTCGATGAAAACGATGGATGGTGCGCTGGCTTTGGCTTGCTCGAACAGATCTCGGACGCGGCTGGCGCCTACCCCAACGAACATTTCCACGAACTCGGAGGCACTCAGGTTGAAGAACGGCACATCCGCCTCCCCGGCTACGGCCCGGGCCATCAGCGTCTTCCCGGTCCCCGGTGGTCCGACGAGCAAGATACCACGAGGGATGTGGGCGCCAACGTCGTGATACTTTTGGGGATTCCGCAAAAAGTCCACGATTTCCAGCAGCTCGCTTTTGGCTTCGTCGGCTCCGGCGACATCCTCAAAGGTGACGTTGGAGTGGTGTCCCTCATGCAAGCGGGCTTTGCTTCGTCCGAAGCCAAAGATGCCAGCCTGGTTCTGGGCCGCCCGGCGGCCCATCCACACCATCAGCACTACGAGGAGTAGCAGCGGCAGGGCAGTGGAAAGGATGGCCGAGAGCCAGGGACTGGGGGCTGGAGCGACGTCCACCTCGACGCCTTTGGACTCCAGAAGGCGCATCAAGGTTGGATCACCTACAGTCTCGGGAAAAGTGGTCGTGAAGTCAGTATACGTCGGCACTGCTGTGGGCGTAGGCTGCGGAGAAGAGACTGCCGTGGGCGTGACCTCGGATGATGGAGTCGCCGTTGGCTGCAGGCTGGGCGTTGGTCCAGCCCAGGCAAACGCGACTGCGAACTTGCCCGTGATCGCGTCGCCGGAGATCTGAACACTTGTCACGTTGCCGGCGCGCACCTGCTCTACAAAAGTGCTATAGGGAATGCTGGCTGATGGCTGGCTCGAAGGCCAGAACAACACCACATTCCAGACCATAAGGGCCAGGAGGGTCACCCACCACACCCAGCGTGGTATTCGGGGCTTGTCAGGTATTGGTTTCGTCGGCTCCATTTTTCATCCTCACAGCGTTAGGCCAGATAGGGCATAGGTCAGGAACAAGCTCATGGCAAAAGCCACCCAGGCCAGCAGTCCTAGGAACAGAACCTGTCCTGCTCTCGCTGGCTTATTGAACCTATCCAACTCGATGCACCGGCAACTTTCGTTATGCAAAGTCCCTCCTTTGTCATTGGCCGGGACGTACCCGGCTCGGACCGAAACGCTATGCGCAGTATAGCACGCTCGCAGCGTCCTTGTCTTTACGATAGGTTGTGATTCAGATTAAGTTGATCTTAAGGTGTTCGCGGAGGAGCCGCGAGTTCTCCTGATTGATGCTGGGGCTGATGGGCATGGAGGCGCCGCACAAGTGGCTGCATGAGCTTCCCAACTGTCGTCGTCAGCGCAACGACCGTCGCGCCACACACGGGTCTGGATCTCAGCCGTGGAGTACCTTCAGACAGAAGGCGATACGGCGGCCATGCACCGCCACACGCCCGGACGCGTCAGCGTCTCGTTTCCCCTTTGCGTACACAGTCCGGAGCCAAGAAACGGACAACAGAGTACGGGGCACCGTTTTTCCGCTTCCATCAAATGTGTGGTACAATCGCTCGCAGTGCAGAAAGTCCGCTATTGAAACTGAGTTACGGGGAGAATGCAATGAAAGAGGAGAGCTATCGGAGACTAGCTGAGCATCTGGATCAACTCCCAGGCGGTTTCGCCCCCAGTGACACTGGCGCAGAATTGCGTTTGCTGCAAAGGCTGTTCACACCACAGGAGGCTGAGTTGGCCACGCATTTGACTTTGGACCGAGTGGAAGCCCGGGTCATCGCCGAAAGGGCTGATCTTCCCCTAGCAAAAGTGGAGCAACGACTCGGCGAGATGTCCAACAAGGGGCTCATTTACTCCTTTGAACCTGAGGATGGCCCCACCCTTTACCAGGCTGCACCATTCGTCATCGGGATATATGAATTCCAGGTCAACAACCTGACTGAGGGACTGCTTCAGGATCTGGTCGCGTACTGGAGCACTACGAAGCCAAGACCGCGTCCGCAGACCATTCCGCAAATACGCACCATTCCTGTGAGCGAGAGCATCGAGCCACATTTGGAAGCGCTCCCGTATGAGCAGGCCGCTGAGATAGTCAGAACTCACACTAAACATGC
>JBFFCR010000047.1:0-13972 GCA_041559855.1 Anaerolineae bacterium
AGGCTTCTGGTGGGACGTCAAACTGCCCGTTCGTCATGGCACGGTCGTGAAAGACCTGGATGATCATTTCGGCTGGCGACAGGGGGAGTGGGTGGGCGGCGACCTCTATGAGGCCCGGATCGGCGAGGGGCACGGTGAAATGCTGGCCGTCAACCTTGTAGCCGTCAGCGAGCACTGAGATGACGTATTTTCCATCCGGCAGGGCGATGCCCGTTGTCGCGTTCAGATCATCCTGCGTGCCCTGGGTGTAGATCGGCGCCCAGCCCGGAATCTCCCGCACGCCGGGCCAGTCACACGAGTCTGGATAGGCCGTGTTTACGATGGTGTTGTTGGGCGGGTCGAGATAGGCCGAGCAGTCTGGAAAGGCAGCATCGTTGGGATCGCCGGTGTTGTCGACGACAATCTGGAACTGGTATGGTGCGACAATCGGTTCGCCCTTGACCAGCCCATCGTCGGGGACGCTCCGTGCGTTGACGACTCTCAGGGTGAGGGTGTTGGTCTGTGCTGTAGCGCTCGGGGCACTGGGGGCCTGAACGTCGGCTATAACCGGCACCTCCCCCGGCTCCTGCACCGCTGCGACACTGCTTGGCATGGTCTGCAGCAGTAGCACCAACAGCAAAGCGGGCAGTACAGCCAGCAATACGGCCCAGGCTGGATGCCTGAACCGGCTATCTCTGCCGACTTTTTCTTTACTTGGGATCATGTGCACTCCTCCTCACAAAACATACAGATTTCTGTGCATGCTCAGGTTCGCTGCCTGCCGGTTCGTGAGCTCCGAGCTTGTTGCGGGGAAGTCCTGGGATCGACCGAACTGCGGATCCCGGGAGCGATTGCTTTCCCATCTGCGGAAGCAGGGGCGCTTCCAGGCTGTCGCGTCATCCATAATTCGATAGGCCGCTCCTTTCTGCCTTGGTGGCTCCCCTTTGCCAGGAGCCAGTCAGGGAATACGCTGTGCCGAATCTGGCACGCCGTAGAGGGCGGCGGATTGCGGCACGTTGCACGCAATACGGATTAGTATAGACACCACAATAGTACAGCAACGATCGGCCAACCAGATGACGGATTCGGTTGGCAGGGGTTGGGTTCCGGTTGGCTGAGAGTTAGCTACAGAGGTGGCACCAGCGATGTGCGCGGCGACCGCGGGTCAGTTGACTCCCTGCAATGCCTGGGTCACGATCTGGCGTATCTGTGCGATGCCAATCGGCTTGTTGACGAATTGAGTCACCCCCAGCGTGTCTGCCTTGGCCCGGGCTCCCGGCTCAGGATACGCCGTGATCCAGATCACTGGGACGTCCCCGACGAGGCGGCGAACGGCCACCGTGAGATCGCAGCCGTCCATACCAGGCATCTTTAGGTCGGTGACAATTAGATCAAAGGGGGTCGTCTCGATCTTTTCCAGCGCCTCATACCCGCTCCGCGCCGTCTCGACCTTCCACTCCTTCGTGTGCCCCTCCAGCGCGCCGCGCCAGACGTACAGGATCTGGTCATCGTCGTCGACTACTAGTATTCTTTTGCATTCGTCGATGACACCCAACGACATAGAGCGCTCCTCGGTCTCCCCGATCCTCTGGCCGTCTCTGCCATCTGTGCTCGAGGGTTGGGGCGTACACCATAGGTTGTCTTCAGTATAGCATACAAGCTAGCTACGCAACGCCGGGAACAGGGGGGGAGAGTTGGGTTTTCTTCGCTTGTGTTGGCCAGGTTGGCGTGATGGGACGACCTTCTCAGCCTTTGAATGTGTACCCCACACCTCGCACATTGAGGATGTGCCTGGGAGAGGAGGGAATCAACTCGACCTTTTGCCGCAACGTGTAGACATACCACTTGATGATATCTCGCGCTTCATGCACGTGATCACAGCGATACCCCCTGACAACCTGGACCAATTCCTGAACAGGGACGGGGCGTTCATCGTTCTCCATGAGGTGGACCAAGAGTTTGTACTCGCAGGTATTCAGCTCTAATGTCTGGTCATCCTTTTTCACCTGGCCGGTGTCCAGATCCACCGCAAAGGCGCCACGCTTGAGAAGTTGTGAATCGGCCTTGGCTTGGGGAACCGGGTACCGTTCCTTTCGTTTCAGGAGGACCTCGGCAGCCACCTGGCGCACCTGGGCAGCTTTGACCGGCTTGAGCAGGTAGGCATCTACGCCCTCGCGGATGGCGCTCATAGCTGATTCGAGACTCCCATGACCTGTCAGAATCACAGTGGCCATCTGCGGCCAGCGCCAGCTGATGGCCTCGAGGACCCGCATGCCGTCGATGCGGCCGCCCAGATTCAAGTCCAGAAAGGCCAGTTCAAAACGCGCCTCCCGCAACTGCTCGAGCGCTTCCTCCCCGGAGGACGCCGTGATAACAGTGTGCCCTTCGCCTGACAGCACGTCCTGCAGGAAGTAGCGGATGCCTTCGTCGTCATCCACGATCAGGGTCTGGATCTGGTTCTCCATTTCACGTCCTTTCTGCAGTCGGCTCACTCCTGGGCTCGGCGGTTTGCTTAGGAAACTGGGTCAACCTCGGGCTCCGCAAGCGGCAGCCAGATACCAAAGGTGGTCGCTTCTCCTTCCTGGCTGGCTGCCTTCATGTGGCCTCCGTGTTCCAGTACGATGTTGTGGCTGATGAACAAGCCCAAGCCCAGGCTGTGCGGCTTTGTGCTGTAGAATGGCTCGAATACATGCTCAAGCTCAGCAGCCGGGATGCCGTGCCCGCTGTCGCTGACCTCGATCCAGATACCAGCGGGGTCCTCAGATCTATGGGTGCTCGCCGCCAAACGGCCTCCCTGGGGCATGGCTTCCAGAGCGTTGAGCAGCAGGTTGAGGCACACCTGCTCCATCGCATCGGGCACCAGCCACACCGGGGGCAGGTCTGGTTCTGCTTGCCATTCTACCTCTACACCCTGATCGCGGCAGCGTTTCTCGGTCAACACCAGCATGTTCCGCAACATCTGGTTCAGATCAGATGGCTGCTTGTCCTTCGTCTCCAGTGGGTAATGCAGAGCTCGTAGCTGAGCGACCACCCGGGACGCCCGATCGAGAGCCTGGGCCGTCACCTGGAGGTGCTGTTGCGGGTCTTTGCCTTGGTTCAGTTGCTCGCGGCTCAGATCCAGACAGCCGATGGCGGCTTGCAAGGGATTGTTGATCTCGTGGGCCAGCGATGCTGCCATTCTCCCCGCGATTGCCAGTTGCTCGGCCTCGATGAGAGCCGCAAATGCATGCTTCTCTTCGGTGATGTCGCTGGCGACGCCTCCGATGCGGTAGATCTGTCCCTGGTGATCTCGTATGGGAAATGCGCGGGCCCGGATCCAGCGCGGTGTGCCGCCTGATGCAAGTAGACGGAATTCTACATCCCGCCCGATCCACTCCTCCTGCCTATTCTGGGGGATGAGTTCGCGATCGTCCGGGTGCACGTCGGCCCAGAATTCATCCATCGTTTCCGGGATCCTTCGGCCAGACTGGCCCAAGATTCTCTCGTAGGCCGGGCTGATATACAGGAATCGCCCGCTGCCCGGCTCGATCAGCCAGATGATGTCTTCCGTATTCTCTGCGATCTGGCGGAAGCGCTCTTCGCTGTCCCGCAGTTCCTCTTCTGCTCGTTGCCTCTCGGCAATCTCGGCCCGCAGCGTCTCGTTCAGTTGTTTGAGCGCGGCGGTGCGCTCCTCGACGCGCATTTCCAATTCGTCCCGTGCCCGTTTCAAAGCTGCTTCAGCCGATTTCCTGTCGGTGATGTCGGTCGTGGTGGCGATAACACGCCAGTCTTTCGACCGCAACGGGACGGCGCTGACATTGGTCCAGATCCGCGATCCGTCCTCCATGACCACGCAGACCTCCACGTCCCGGATAAGCCGATCTTCCTGAAATGCCCGGTGAGTAGGAAACTCGCCGGGCTGGATCTCGGTGCCATCGGCCCGTAGGTAGGTGCGCCGCCCATATTGACCGCTCTGCAACTGCTCCTGCGAAAGGCGCAGGACACGGCCCAGTGCCGGATTCGCGAACCGGATCCCGCGTGATTCGTCCAGGACAGACACACCGACAGGCAGAATCTCAAACAACGCGCGCAACCGCTCCTCACTGTCGCGCAATGCCTGCTCCGAGCGTTTGTGCTCAGTGATGTCACGAGAGCTGACCGTCAGACCCACGACCTCGTCGCTGCCAGACAGGGTCCGAGGAGCGACGCGCGATTCGTAATAGATGTCGTCTCCATGGGGGTTGTGATAGACTGTCTCGTACCGGGCAGGCGTCCGCGTCTTCAGGACGTCTTCCAGGACCTCTCTGACTTCAGACTGGGCCTGCTCGTCAACCAAGGTGTGCAGCGGTATGCCGATCAGAGCGTCCACGGTGAGTCCTGGCGAGGCATAGTTGGCGAACTGGATCTTTAGATCGGTATCCAGCATCAGGATATGATCAGGAGAGGTCTCGGTCAGTGAGCGCCAGTTCGCCTCTGATTCGTGGAGCGCCTGCTCTGCCTCTTTGCGCTCCGTAATATCCAGAATATACTCGATCATCTGGACCACGTTGCCTTCTCGATCGGTGATGGGATAGCCGCGTACTTCAACCGCCCTAGGCTTGCCCTGCTCATCCAAGTGCACGTGCTCTACCACCACTGGCTTCTTTGTCTTCAGGACCTCCTGGAGGGTGCAAGGTTCGCCAAACATGGCACAGGGTTTGGCTTTCCCGTGCACCAGGGCATAGCATGTGTGCACTTCCAGCAAGTCACCAATACACGCAGCCTGATTGGCCATCATCACCGTGTAGTCGTCGACGTTTATGACATAGAAGGGATGTGCCAGCGAGTCCAGAACCAACTGCGCAAAGTGATGCTGCTGCTCAAGTCGCCGCTGGGCATCTATCCGTTCTGCCACTTTGCCCAGCCGCCGGGCAATGGAGTCCAGTAGTTCTCTCTCTTCTCTCAGGAAGGGCCCGTCGTCGTGCTCGGGCCTTTCTTGTCGATACGCGACTTCCAAGCTGCCAATCTGCTCGCCACGTGCCCAGATTTCGGCTGTCTGCTGCCAGGGGCTGTGGCTAAAGTTCGCCGTGCTATACTCCTTCCCGTTCAGGATGACCCGTGCGCAGGTGACCTCAGGGTATTGCCAGCCAGGAGGGATGAGCTCGACAAGTCCTGCACAGATCTCCTCCATAGAGATGCCAGGGGTCTCTACGAGGCTAGAAAAGTTGTGGAGGCATCTGAGTTCCTTGACCCTCTCGCCAAGATCGTGGGCCAGCTTCTGTAGCGCTTGCTCTGCCTTCACCGTCTCGGTCACGTCTAGCAGAGAGAGGACCAGGCCTTCTACATGATCATCCTCGCCCGTTGCCGGTTCCAGCGTCCAGTTCCAGTAGGTGACCCCGCGCTCTGGCTGGTCAGGGAACTCGAATGGCTTGGCGCGGACCCGGAATGGTTCTCCTGTATCCCGCACATGCTCGAAAAGCGCCTGATTCTCAGCGTGGGGAAATAGCTCAAAGTGGTTGCGGCCGATCAGATCTCTTACAGGATAGCCGGAACCCTGAGCGTAGGTCTCGTTCACCTGAACAAAGTTGAACTCGGGGTCCAAATAGGCCAGATGGGCCTCGGTGTGTTGAAGAATCCTCTGCCGGATCTTGCGCTCCTGTTTCAGATCGGTCTCAAGCTTCTCCAGTAGCTCCTGATCCTCCCGGATCTGAGCCAGCAGGCGTTCGCGCTCCTCGGCGGCTGCCTGGAGCTGAGCCACGCTGGCGGAGCATGCCTCCAATACGTCCTGCACCAGCGTTTGGTGCGCAGGGCCAAGGTCTCGGGAACCCTCCGACAGGCGCTCCAGGCGTTTGCGAGCCAAATCTATGGTACTGAAATGATCGTCAGTCATTCTTCCTCCAGCAACCGGCTGAGAGGCTGCCGTCCGAGCTGCATCGCTTGGGGTCGCCCCTGGCGTCCAGGCGATCTGCTCGGAACGCCCTGCTCCAACTCCCAGCCGCCCGCGCGCCAATTCGGGGCTGCGTCGCCTTCACTGACATTCATGTCCGCCCCTGATTGGGTACAGTCTCTGCCATCTCGGCGCAAGCGGATCGCGGCACTGCGGTTCTCCTGTATTCTGGATCGTCCTCTGATCCTGGTCAGCGGTGGTGGGGATGGATGGGTTTCCTTCTCCGCCATGCCGGCCCAGGACCTGCCTGGGACCAAGGCTTGGAGGCCACGAGACATCTGCCTTCATGGGGAAGTATAGCACGGATTGCGCCTCCAGGCAAGGCAAGTTGTGGCCTTCTGTAGGGCCAAGCATGTGAGTCGCTGTGCTTGGTTTGACGGCGGGCGAACCACATCCTACCTTGGACTGCCGACCGCCCTGACCATCAGGCCATTCTATCTCTTGAGCTCGAATCTGGCGGGAATGGTCTTTTGATTGATGCTGGCGGCGCATGCGCCATCGGTCTGCGGCAACCGGTCCACTGTACTGCTGTGACACTGTGTGCCAAGGGGCGGGCAGGGGTGGATCACTGCTGTGCCGGGCTTGTCCTCTAGGTCGCCCTGTCCCCGACCATGGCCGATTCCATGCAGCCCGCCTCACCTCCCACTTCACGGGGATGGGGTCGATGGCATGTCCTGGCAGTCGCAGGCATCATCAGGCTTTGCCAGGTGAAGGCTCGCCTACTGGCCCAACGGCTCCTCGATAGCGTCCAGCACCTCGTCGGCCCGGTACACCCGGTTGCGAGCCTGTCCGGTGATCTCGCGCATAATGGCAGCCTGCTCCAAGCGGTTGATGTAGCGCGTTGCCGTGGCATAGTTCACGCCCAAAGCCTCAGCGATCTGGGGCATGGTCACCATTGGCCGCACAAAGAGCAGATCCACCACCTGAAGCAGACGCCCCGCTGTTCGCTCAGCCTGGAATTGCTCCCGGTACCGTTCCCGCAGATCCTGCAGTCGCTGCGCTCGTGCCACCGCATCCTTCGCCTGGGCAGCCATACCTTGCAGGAAGAAGACGAGCCATGCCTCCCACGCACCCTCCCGGCTGACGGCCAATAGCAGATCGTAGTAGATCTGACGATGGGATTCAAAGTAGGCGCTCAAGTAGAGCAGCGGTTCGGGGAGTAGGCCTTCAGCGCAGAGGAGCAGGGCGATGAGCAGCCGCCCGACACGTCCGTTGCCGTCGAGAAAAGGATGGATGGCTTCGAACTGGTAATGCGCCAGGCCCAGCCGTGCCAGGGGAGGGCAGTCGGAAGGCTCGTGCAAGAATCTCTCAAAGGCAGTCAGTGCCTCCTTCATCTCGGCCACCGGAGGGGGCACAAAGGCTGCATCTTCCAGGTTGTGACCCGCTGGTCCGATCCAGTTCTGACTGCGGCGAAACTCGCCTGGGGTCCCGTGTTCGCCTCGCACTCCTTCCATCAGACGGGCGTGGATTTCGCAGATCAGGCGCAGGCTCAGCGGAAGGCTTTGCAGACGGCCGAGTCCATATTCCAGCGCTCCCACATAGTTGTACACCTCACGCACATCGGGCGGTGGCTCAAACATGGTCAATTGCACTGCTGTTCTCTGAACCGCCTCGTAGGCATAGAGATCAGCAAGCGATGCCTGGGTGCCCTCAATCCGGGAGGAAAGAACTGCCTCGCGACGGACAAAGGGCGCGATGAGGAGATGGGGGTTGAGCAACGAGCGACCCAGGCCAGCCAACTCCCCCAGGGCTCTATCAGCTTCAGATAGGGCAGACACCAATTTCGGCGTCCAGGTCAGCACTGGCGGGAGGGGATGGGGCACAAAAGCCCAGTACCCAGACGGGGCGCGGACCATCCTTCCCGAGGGGCTGCTGCCGAAAACCCTTGGATCCATCTTGCCCTCCGTGTAACATAGAGAATGCCTTACTATCACCGATGATACTACAATTGGTCTATAATATCAAATTCGGCTGAAAGTGATACTAACAGTCACCCTGCCAAGTTCTACCACCGTTGCCAAGAACAGCGGGGAAGATGCAAGGTCTGCATATGTTCAGCCCCCCGTGCAGCTTCACTCGACGCCAAGATCCCACCAGTCTGCACGCCGCACCCAGGTTGCAGGCCGGTGACTTGTGTGCTATAATCTTCCGCAGTGAGCCCCAGCCCCGTCTATGCTCAGACGCCCGGGGCGGAATGGGGCGCGGCTGTGCGGGAGTAGCGCAGTGGTAGCGCATCTGCCTTCCAAGCAGACTGTCGCGGGTTCGAATCCCGTCTCCCGCTCTACTCCAGACGACGGCCCCGGCCACATGGCTGGGGCCGTTCCGATTCGGTCGAAAGGAGTGTCTGCAGCATGATCCCGCTCCAGCTCCGCGTTCGAAACTTTATGTGCTATCGCGACAACGTGCCCCCGCTCGACTTTGACGGCATCCATCTGGCCTGCCTGACCGGCGCGAACGGCCATGGCAAGTCGGCCCTGCTCGACGCCATGACCTGGGCGCTGTGGGGTAAGGCCAGGGCCAAGCGCGACGACGAACTGATCCACCTGGGCGAGTCCGAGATGGAGGTCGAGTTCAGCTTTGAGCTGGGCGGCACCGTCTACCGCGTGCTGCGCAAGCGCGACTCTTCCAGGCGGGGCCAGACCATGATAGATCTGCAGGTGCAGCACGGTGATGAGTTTCGCTCCATTGCCGAGGAGGGCGTCAGGGCCACGGAGGCGGCTATTGTGCGCCTGCTGCGCATGGACTATGAGACCTTTACCAATTCGGCGTTCCTGCTCCAGGGCAGGGCGGACGCCTTTACCACGCGCACGCCCGCCGAGCGAAAGCGGGTGCTGGGCGAAATCTTGGGCTTGGGCCTCTATGACGAATACGAGCAGCGGGCCAAGGAAAAGTCCAGGGGGAAGGATCGGGAGGCCGCGAGGCTCGAAGGCTTGCTGGCCGACATCGATCGCGAACTGGCCCGCCAGCCGGAGTACGAGCAAGAGCAGGAGCAGGCCGAGGCCCTGGTCGCCGATCTGAGCGCGAGCGTCAAAGAGGCCGAGGCAGGCCTGCGCGGCCTGCGCCAGACCCAGCAGGCATTGGAGCATCAGCAGACGCAGCTTCGCGATCTGGAGCGCCGCCTGGGCCAGGCAGAGCGAGAAGTGAGCGAGGTGGGGGGACAGCTCGCTGAGCGACAGCAGCAACTGGATCGCTACGAGGCGACATTGGCCCAGAGGGAGAAGGTGGAGGCCGGCTACGCTGCCTGGCGCGAGGCCCGGGAGGCCGATGCAGGCTGGAATGAGCGGCTGGCGCGAGTTGTCCGGGTCCAGGAGCAGCAACGCGAGCTTGAGCGGGCGCTGGATGCAGCCCGGCGCGAGCTCGACCTGGCGCAGGGCCGCCTCGGCGAGCGGATCGGCGAGCTGGAACGCCGGGCCGCCGAACTGCCCGAACGTGAGGCCGAGTTGGGCCAGGTGCGCGAACGGGTGGCCCATTTGGATCAGTGCCAGCTCGAACGCGATGCCGCTCTGGCACAGTTCCAGGCACTGGCCGAAGAGTCCGCCGCGCTCGAGGTGCAGAATGACCGTCTACGGGCTGATATGGAAGCGCTGAGGGACAAGCTCGACCTGCTGGAGCGGGAATCGGGCGAGGCTCAGTGCCCGCTCTGCGGGCAGTCCCTTTCTGACGAGCACAGGGACGAACTACTCGCCCAGTTCCAGGCCGAGGGGACCGAGTTGGGCGATACCCACCGGGCAAACACGGCCCGCCACAAAGAGATCGCGACCGAGAGCCAGCGTCTCGAAGCCGACGTCCGACGGCTGGAGGGGGAGCTGAAGGGGCTTCCCGCCATGCAGCGCCGCGAGGCCCAACTGGAGCAAGCCATGGCTGATGCCACGCAAGCGGCCTCTGAGCTCGAGCCGGCCCGCGCCGAGATGGAGACCCTGGACCAGCGGCTGAAGAGCGGCGACTATGCCCCAGCCGAGCAGGCCGAGCTAGCGCGCCTGGGCGGCGAGCTGGATGCGCTGGGCTATGATCAGGCCTCGCACCAGCAGGCCCGCGACCAGGTGGCATCCCTGGCCGAATTCGAGGCGGCGCACCAGCAGCTACAGACCGCCCTGGAGCGTGTCGACGGCGAGCGAGCCGCGCTCAAGGATCTCGAGGCGCGCCTGGCCCGCTGGCAGGAGACGCTGGCCGATGACCGGGTCCGGCGTGAGGCTCTGGCAGAGGAGGTGAGCCGCCTGCCGGAGGTGCAATTGCGGGTTCAGGATGAGGCCGCGAATCTGGAGAGACTGCAAGGTGAGTCGTCCCGGGCCAGGCTGGTGTTGGGGGCAGCCCGGCAGAAGCTGGACCACTGCCGCAACCTGGCCGTAGAGCGGGAGCGGCGCGTTGTCGAGCAGCAGCGCGTGGTCGAGGAGAAGGCCATCTATGACGAGCTGCGCTTGGCCTTTGGCAAGAAGGGCATCCAGGCCATGATCATCGAGGCCGCCATCCCCGAGATCGAATTCGAGGCGAACGCTTTGCTGGCGCGCATGACCGATGGCCGCATGCACGTCCGCTTTGAGACGCAGCGCGAGACACTCAAGGGCGACACGGTAGAGACGCTGGACATCAACATCGCCGACGAGCTGGGCACCCGATCGTACGAACTCTACTCCGGCGGCGAGGCATTCCGCGTGAACTTTGCCATCCGCATCGCGTTGAGCAAGCTGCTGGCCCGCCGGGCAGGCGCCCAGCTCCAGATGCTGGTGATCGACGAGGGGTTTGGCACGCAGGACGCCGAGGGCCGCCAGCGGCTCGTGGAGGCGATTACCTCGATCCAGGATGATTTTCGGCGGATCCTGGTCATCACCCACATCGAAGAGCTGAAGGATGCCTTCCCTGTGCGCATCGATGTGGTCAAGACCCCCCAGGGCTCGCAGATCAGCCTGAGCTAGGCACGAGCCTGGTTACCTCGAAGACAGGCCTGCAGCTGCAAGCATCCCGAGTCCGTCGAAGGATGCGCCCGGTGAGCAGGACTCTCCGCGGCTGAATCGAAAAAAGCACAGTCCGGCGTCGCCGGACTGTGCCTCTCACAGGCATTCCAGACCGTCACAATAGCAGTGCTTGCTCAGAGCTTGCTCTTGAGCCCCAATACATATCCTCCATGCAGGCCGGCCAGCTCCTGGGTGTAAAAGAACGCCTTGGGGTCCGTGGCCCTGATCACCGTAAGCAGTTGGGGCAGCCTGCGCGCCGCGCAGACCACGTCCAGCACGGCGACGGCGCCATCGCGCCCGGTCCCTTCGTACCGTGTCAGCGCGAATCCCGCTTCGCGCAGGGCCGCCTCCATGACCTCTTGCGTCCCATGGCACATCACGGTCGTTTGCATTACGTGGCGGGCCAGCTTTTCCGAGAGGGTCATACCCAGCAGGGTCCCCGTGGCAAAGCCACCGGCATAGGCCAGCACGTAGGGCCAATGCTGGATATCCTGGATGACCCGGCTGACGATCAGGATAAAGATCAACACCTCGACGAAGCCTATGGCAGCCGCGAGGACCTTTTTCCGGCGGACGATGAGCTGTACGCGAAGCGTGCCCAGACTTACGTCGGTCACTCGCGCAGCAAAGATGATCAAAGACCAAAGCAGAATTTCCATGACACTCTCCCCACTTGCGATCTCTCCAGATAGCCAGTATCTGGCTATCCCGTCAGCACCGGCGGGCATTTCGCTGCCCCCGGTTGCTGCAGCGCGCAAGTATAGCAGCTACCGGCTCCAGGCGCAAAAGCAGGGGAGCGGTCGGAGAGGGGGGAAAGCGACCTACATCGCCGGTGCTAGTGAACTGGGTGTCGGCACCGGCGTGATTGCCGGCGTGGGCACGGGGGCTGCCGCACCGCCGGGGAGGAAGGAGAAGGTGCGTAGGAACGTGTCAAAGGCAACCTGCGCCTCGGCGCCTGCTGGTGTAGCGGTGGTCATGCCCGCCAGGGGGTAAAAGTTGAGGCGGTACTCCCATCCCTCGTGCAGGACGGCGATCTGGCGGTTGCCCCAGCGGGTCGGGGGGTAGTTCAGTAGCTCCATCGCCTCCTCACCCCCAACGGTCAGGCAGCAGCGCATCTGGACCTGGTCGCGGTACGCGGGTACGAGGGGGCTGAGGCTCAGCTCGACCGTCTCGGTGAGTGTGCCGCCAGCACTGGGCGCCCCCAGGACGCTGATGCTGTAGCGGTCAAATGCCTGGTGGCCATAGGGATACAGCCCGCTGCGGAACTCGATGTAGGTCCAGGAACGCGCGAGGGCGTCCACGGTTTCGACGTGGTCGCCAATCTCCCAGCCGGCGGGCACCTCGGCGGCAAAGCCCAGGACGGTGTCGCGGTAGCGCAACAGGAGGGCAGCCTCTTCCGAGTAATAGGCACGGCAATTGGGCTGCACGCCCTCCAGGTAGAGTTGCTCGCAAATGGCCGGGTCGTTGGCAGCCTCGTAGACTGCCTGCAGGCACAGATCGTCTATCCAGATGCCCGCCAGGCGGCAGACATCTGGATTGAGGTTCTCAACGGCGTGGCGCTCGATGCAGGTGTAGCGCTCGCCTTCGCCGGGCTGCTTGCAGGCTTGCTTTGCCGTCTGGACGGCAGGGTCCAGCTCCCACGCTTCCGGCCCGCATGCTGCAAGCAGCAGCGAGATGGCGACCAGCACGCATGACGACCATCTTGCTTTCGGTCCGCCGGAGTGCCTACGGTGACGCGCTCTACCTGCTACCGTGCCCACTTGTATACGCGTACCTCTACCCTCAGGCTCGGTTGATCCGCTGCCGCCTGCAACCGCACGACGTCGTTCCAGTGTTTGCCGTTGAACTCTGGTTGGACGGCCGCGCGCTCCACAAACTCGCCCGCTTCCGGAATGCCCAGCGGGTTTATCTCGACGATGTATGCCCCCTTGGCAGCCGAGGGCTGTAGCGGACAGCCCATCCACACGCCGGGCTGCAAGTCAACCTCGAATGTGGCGACTACCGGCATCTTGGGTGTGGCATAGACACGGATCTGCGCCTTAAGATCTGGAAATCCCTCCGGCATCATCACCCGCAGCACGTCTTGCCACTCCCCCATGAAGAACTCTTGCTGGACCACGGCCCGACCTACGTACGCCCCATCGGACGAAGGCTTCAGCGGCGTCACCTCCACGATGTAGCCCCGATCCATGGAAGCCGGGCCAACCACCCAACCCATCCAGGCGCCGGCCTCTAGCACCTCTACGAATTTCATGACCACCGGAAACTGGCACGTCTGGTACACTCGCACGTTCACATCCAGCGGAGGCTGGCTAGCCGGGATCATCACCCGCAGCACATCGTTCCACTCGAACCCATTGTACTCGGGCTGCACCACAGCCCGCTCCACGTACGCCCCATCGTCCGCTGGATACAGTGGCGTGACCTCCACCAAGTAGCCGCCGCACTCGCACGATGGTTGCATCGGCCAGCCATGCCAGACACCTGGCTCCAGGGTTACATCCATGTCCGCGATCAGCGATGAACCGGGCGATGACGCTGTTGCCAGGATTGGGCCGGGCACGATCCACCCTGCCAGCATCAACGCTCCAAGAACAGACAGAAGCCGTGTGTATTTCATCTTCTCCTCCTTCTTGCGTGCACCGGGCTCTCGCTCCCCCAATGCTTCTGTCCACCCTACTTCCACGAGGCATCAATGCATCCTGAAAATCAGCTCGTCACCTTCCTTTCTCTCGCTGGATGCGTTCCTCCCGCATATCCTGCGAGCGTCTCTGCGACCTTACTGTGGGCGAGTTCCATCGCCTCCGTAATTCGCCGTCCGCTAGCCGGAGGCCGTCTCGTCGGATGATGCCTCGCGGGTCGCTCGTTTGGCGCGACGGACGCGGGCCCGCCAGCGGACCAGGATTACGATGACAAAGATAACCACCGCGATGACCGCCAGCCAGGGAAGGATGGCGATGGCGAAAAAGATGGCGAAATCGCCAAAGCCCTTCAGGCCATCTACCAACGCTGTCACGGCGCGGCGGGCTGTCTCGGCGGGGCGCCATTCATCGCTCACCGGCTGGCTGAGGAGGTAGGGCTGCAGCTCGATGAAGATACTGGACAGCCGCGCCGACTGCTCCAGGTACTGCATCCGGCC
>JBFFCR010000048.1:0-13881 GCA_041559855.1 Anaerolineae bacterium
CGACAACTACAGTTGGTGCCACTTCCTCTGTCTGAGAGTCCCGGACCCAGTATACGAGATAGCCTGAGGCAAAGCCCAGCCCACCCATGATGATTGCCACGATCAGGACTGTGGCAAGTGTTTTGCAGCTTGTTGAGTTAGACATCTGCTAGATTACACCTCGTATATTCTGATCTACTGCCCGTTTCGCAAGAACTCGATGGCGCGTTCGAGTTGGGGGTCGCGTTCTTGGGCGCGATCCTCCTCTGTGATCGGGACTTCCAAGTCCGGCGTGAGCCCTTGGCCATCGATCTGGCGCCGGTTGGGCGTCAGCCATTTGGCAGCAGTAATGTGCACGGAAGAGCCGTCCCGCAGATCGAAAAGAAGCTGGACGGAGCCTTTGCCGTAGGTCTTTTCCCCGATGAGCGTGGCGCGTGCGTGGTCCTGGAGAGCGCCAGCCACGATTTCGGACGCGCTGGCTGAGCCGCCATCCACCAGAAGCACCATGGGCCATTCAGCAGTCTTGGATCCGCCCCTAGTCTCGTAAACTTGCTCGCTGCCATCGTTCTCTAACTGGTAAACGACCACGCCGTCGGATAGGAATCTGCTGGATACATCGATAGCTGCATCGAAGAGGCCACCACCGTTGCCCCTCAGATCGACGATCAGGCTGGTCATGCCCAGACCAGAGAGCTCCTCGAGCGCTTCCTTCAACTCTGTGTCGGTGCGCCCGCTGAACAGCATGATGCGCACGTATCCAACCCCCTCTGCTTCCTCGATCATTTGCCAATGCAGAGAAGCGCTGGGGATCTCTTGGCGCGTGATCTCGACCAGGATCGGTTCGACATAGCCCTCGCGGCGCAAGGTGAGCCGGACAATGGTACCTACCTCGCCACGCAGCAGGGTCACCACAGCATCCAGCGATATTTCGGGCGTGATCTTGGTGTCATCTACCTGGATGACGACGTCGCCGCTTTGCACGCCAGCCCGTTCGGCAGGCAGATCGGGCATCGGATCCAGTGTGATGCTGCCATCCTCGGACTGGAAGACATAGGCGCCGATGCCGCCAAACTGGCCGCTCAGTTGCTCCCTTTCGCGCTGGCGAGGCTGCGGCTCTAGAAAGGTGGTGTGGGGATCGTCCAGCGTCTCAATGGCCCCCCGGATTGCGCCCCAGGTCACATGCTGCATGTCGGGGAGATTCCCGAAAAAATTGTCCTCGATGAGGTGCCAGGCCTGCCAGAAGACGCTGAACTCGGAAGCCTCGTCGGATGTGGGGGCGCTTCCGTGCAGCACCAGCCAAGTCCCGCCAACTCCCGCCAGAAAGGCGCACAGGACAAGCAGCGTGATGACTGTGGAGAGGATGATAATCTTGGTTGTTCGACTCATCGGCATTGCCTACCTACACTCAACAAAAACATTGGGGGCAGCGCCCCCTTCCATGCGGTCGCGGCAGCACGTCCAGACCGCCAAGACGAATTCCGCCGCCATTATACTGCAAAACAGATGGTAGAGCAAGCAGGCTTCAACCCACGGATGGGGCCCATGTTGCCCCTGTGAGGGTAGAGAACACCCTCTTACTCCCCTGTGAGCTCCGCGTGCTGGCGGCGCCGGTCTTGCAGGGGCCTGTTTTTGACGAATGGATGGTTCTGAATTAGAATAGATCGGTTTGCGGGCGAGCCCCGCGATGTCATCCTGTATAGGTGGGAGATGTAGTATGGAACGCATTGAACTGAGAGTCGAGAAGCGGGCCGTTCTCGGCAAGAAGGTCAAAGGCCTTCGCGCTGCGAACCTGATCCCTGCTGTTGTGTACGGCCCCGATGCAGCCAGCCAGTCCATCCGGATCGAGGAGCGCGCATTGTCCAATGCCATGCAAGATGCAGGCACCACAGCGCTCATCAATCTCTACATAGCTGATGCCTCGCAGCCCCGTGTTGTGCTGGCTCGTGAGATTCAGCGTGACGCGCTCTCCGGGCGGGTGATGCATGTTGATTTCTACGAAGTGCGTCTCACTGAGAAGGTGAGGACGATGCCGCGGCTTGAGTTTGTTGGGGAGTCCCCCGCCGTCAAGGCGGGCATGGGGGTTCTGATCCAGGCGATGACGTCTGTCGAAGTCGAGTGCCTGCCGACGGAACTGATTAGCTCCATTGAGGTGGACGTCTCTGTGCTGGAGACGCTGGATGATAATATTCTGATCAGTGATCTGCCCGTACCCGATACTGTGTCTCTCATGGCCGATCCTGGCGACGTTGTCGCCAGTGTCGTGGCTGTACGGGTGGCTGAGGTTGAAGAAGAAGAGGAAGAGGCCGTGCCGGAGGAATTCGCTGAGGAAGTTGCAGAGGCTGAGCCAGAGGAAGGAGCAGGGGAGGACGTCTGATCTGCGGCCTGCCCAGTTAAGGATCACGTCGTGGTTGCCGTGGCGTGGTCCTTTTTTGTTCGATGCAGAATTGAGCGAGCGCTTTTCTCCAGGCCAAGTGTTGATTCATTTGGGTTCACGCAGGGCTGATCCCGACGATGGAGCGCACTATGAGTATTCGCGAATTCTTGGAGTGGGCAGAGGGTCAGGGAGAGTTGCTAGTCGTGGACTCGGCCGTAGACCCGAACGTCGAGATGGCGCGTGTCATTCACGCCTTGGAGGGGCGGGCTATTCTATTCAATGATCCATCCCGCCCTGGCTGGCGCGTGGCTACCGGGCTCTGTGCCAGCCGGAAGCACTTCGCCTGGGCGTTGGGCACGGACAGTCTGGGCATCGTGCCGAACCTGGTCCGGGCGTTGGATAGCCCTGACCTGCCGCCGGTTGTTGAGGAAGCGCCATGCCAGGAGAAGATTGTGCACGCGCCTGACGTGGGCAGCATGCCGATCCTGAAGCATCTGGCTTACGATGGCGGTCCCTATATTACGGCGGGCGTCCTGATCCTACGCGATCCCGACTATGGGCGGAACGCCAGTTTCCACCGACTAATGCAGGTTGGCCCCAGGCAGTTTACGGCGCGTGTCGTTGAAGGACGCGGAACGGACACGGCTTGGCGCAAGGCAGTTGAGGCGGGACACGATCTAGAGGTTGCCATCTGCCTGGGCGTGCCCATCCACATTCTACTGGCAGCAGCCATGAGCCCATCCAAGGGAGTGGACGAGCTCGCCATAGCACAATCTCTGGCACCTTCTCCTCTTGTCCGGTGCGTAAGCGTGGACCTGGAGGTTCCCGCCGAGTGCGAGGTTGTGCTGGAGGGAAGGATCACGCCACGACTCGGAGACGAGGGACCGTTCATCGATCTGACCGAGACCTGGGATATTGTCCGTCAGCAGCCAGTGATCGAGATAGATTGTATCACGCACCGCCGAGCGCCCATCTATCACGCATTGCTGCCCGGGGGTCTAGAGCACAAGCTCTTGATGGGGCTGCCTCGCGAGCCTACTATCATTCAGGCTGTCGCAGAGGTGGCTGATTGCCGAGCTGTCAGTGTCACGCCTGGTGGGATGAGTTGGCTCCACGCTGTGGTACAGATCGAAAAGAGGACAGAAGCCGATGGTCGGAGGGCCATCGAAGCCGCTTTTCGCGGACATGGATCGCTGAAGCATGTTGTGGTCGTCGATGCGGATGTAGATCCTTTCGATGCGGCGGCGGTTGAATGGGCCGTTGCGACGCGCTTTCAGGCGGACCGTGACTTGATGATCTTTCCGGATCAGCCCAGCAGCAGCCTTGATCCTTCGGCAAAGATGGTGCCGGGTCAGAAGGCTCGGTCAGCCAAGATGGGACTGGATGCGACCATCCCGTGGAGCGATCCGGAGGGCCGGGTGCTGAGCCAATCTGAACGAGATGGATTCAGCAAAGTCTCCTACGGTGAGGCCGACGTGTCGCGCTATCTGCTATGAGTAGAACGGACAACGTGCTGCACCTGAGTGAAGAGGAGAAGGCGATGCTGGCCGGCGAGACAGGGCCGGGAGTGGCAAAGGCGATGGAAATCGTCGTTGCCTTGGGACAGATATATGGCGCGACTGAGCTGACATCTGTGACCAGTGTGCAGGTGTCCGGCGTCAGCTATAAGAATCTCGGAGATGCGGGGCTTGCGTTTTTGGAAGAGTGGGCAGCGCAGGGCGCCATAGTCCGGGTACCTACTACACTCAATCCGGCGGGCATGGACTTGTCTGGCTGGCGCGAACTAGGCTTCTCCGAAGCATTTGCACGGCGCCAACAGGCAGTGATCGCGGCGTATGGTGCTTTGGGAATCACTCTGACCTGTACTTGCACGCCTTACCTCGTAGGGAATGTCCCGAAACTGGGCCAGCATATTGCCTGGGCCGAATCGTCGGCGGTAAGCTATGCCAACTCGGTCCTGGGAGCGCGGACGAACCGAGAGGGCGGACCCAGCGCACTCGCAGCAGCAATTGTTGGGAGAATAGCCTCCTACGGGCTTCACCTGGAAGAGAATCGACAGGCCACGATCGTCATCGATGTGCGGTGTCCCATCAGATCTGAGGCCGATCTTGGCGCATTGGGCTATAGGGTGGGCCGTATGGTCGCGAACAGGGTGCCATACCTCCGGTTCCACGATGCGAGGCCAGGGTATGATGCGCTCAAGACGCTGGGGGCCGCCATGGCTGCGAGTGGCGCGGTGGCCCTGTACCACGTTGAGGGTGTCACGCCAGAAGCCCGAGCAGGGAACATGATCCGCCACGGCGCGGAGGTGATTGCAGTGGACAGTCTCCTGCCAGGCTATGAAGCGCTAGACGGTGACATGGACCAGATCGACATCGTGAGCCTCGGGTGCCCGCACGCCTCGCTGGAGGAGTTGAGGACCGTGGGCGAGGCTATTGACGGACGCCGTGTGAAAGCTGCGCTTTGGATCACTACTGCACGCGGGACCCGGGATGCGGCAGAAGCAGAGGGCCTGCTGGCTCGCATCGAGGCGACAGGAGGGCGCATCGTGGCCGATACATGCATGGTAGTCGCTCCTATGGCTGAGTTTGCCTACCGAACCATGGCTACCAACTCGGCCAAGATGGCGTTCTACACTCCATCACACAGCGGTCTTGCCGTGCGGTTCGGGCCTCTAGAGCAGTGCCTGGAGGCGGCTGTCACCGGTATCTGGCCGTCACGACGGGCCGGTTGATGGAGGCGTAATGGCGGTCAGGGTTGAGATGCACGGCCGGAGCATCAAGGTGGGCAAAGTTGAAGGTGAAGCGTTGGTCTCTCGCGAGCCGATCGGCTTCCTGGGCGGCGTTGATCCAGAGACCGGGCAGGTGATTGAACCTGGGCATTGTCTGCAGGGAAAGCGCGTCACTGACCGAGTGCTGGTGTTCCCCTCGGGCAAAGGGAGCACGGTTGGCTCGTACACGATATATCGGATGGCTGCGGCGGGGATGGCTCCGGCGGCGATCATCAATGCAGAGAGTGAAGCGATCGTGGCTGTGGGGGCCATCATCGCCGGCATTCCAATGGTAGACCAAGTGGACATAACCAAGATCCAGACCGGTGACTGGGTCAGGATTGAGGGAGATTCTGTGGTTGTAGAGCGATGAGCGAGCTGGTCTTTGTCAAGCTTGGGGGTTCGGTGATCACGGACAAGACCCGTGCTGAAACGGCGCGACCAGGGGTAATCTCGCGGTTAGCCCGTGAAGTGGCCGCAGCCAGGGCGGAGCAGCCTGAACTCGCTCTGGTGCTTGGACACGGCAGCGGATCGTTTGGGCATAGGGCTGCGCAGCGCTTTGGCACCCGCTTGGGCGTTGACGGCAGAGACGGGTGGCGGGGCTTTGCCGAGGTGGCTATTGTGGCAGCCCGCCTGAACCGGATTGTCGCCGATGCATTCCAGGAGGCGGGTGTACCGGTCTGGCCGCTGCAGCCATCAGCATCAGCACGCTGTGACGGCGGGCAGATGGTGTCGATGGATGTAGTACCTGTGGCCAAAGCCTTGGAGCATGGATTGGTGCCTATGCTTTACGGCGACGTGGCGCTTGATCAGAGTTTGGGGGGCACCATTGTCTCCACCGAGCAGATCTTTTCATACTTGGCCAGCCAGGTCCGCCCAGATCGGGTGATTCTGGTTGGCACTGTCGATGGCGTGTTTGATGACGATCCGTTGCTGGAACCTGCGGCATGCCAGATACCCGAGATATCGGCAGCAAACTGGCCATCGGTCAAAGCGCGCCTTGGGGAGTCGCATGGCGTAGACGTTACCGGCGGGATGATTGCCAAGGTCGAGGAAATGGTTGCTCTGGCGCGTCGACTGGCGGGTCTTGAAATCCAACTCATTTCAGGCGAGCCAGTCGATGCTCTCAAGAAGGCACTGCTAAGATCGGAGCGCCCGCCGGCTGGCACGACCATCCGCTCGTAATCCCAAACCATGGTGGAATGTGAGCGAGCTAACTTGCCGGTTCGGTCGAAAGGTGCTATTATGTCCGCACTGGCTAGCAGGATCTTCGCCCTCGATGAGCAAAGCGACGGCCGTCGTTAGCCCCAACGTTGCTCTTACCCTGTGGCGGGGTAGGGTTGACTAAGCACTGAACTCGCCGACGAACTGCTCGCTTCAGGTGAAGCAGGACGTCTGAGTCAGTGGTGTGGGTGGTGGCGTGCGGCTCGCCGGGCGTCGCCGGGGCTGAATCAGCGAGGGTGCGAGGCCGGTTCGGAATCATGGACGCGGGCGGCTTGACTGCTGTGGAGGATTGCAGGTGGACTATAGCGAGAAGGTGATGGATCATTTCATGAATCCCCGCAATGTGGGAACTATTGAGGACCCAGACGGGGTAGGCCGGGCGGGCAATCCGGTCTGTGGGGATCTCATGGAGATGTCTGTAAAGATCGATGGCGACGTGATTACTGATATCAAGTTTCGCACGTTTGGTTGCGGGGCCGCCATCGCTACTAGCTCGATGGCCACAGAGCTGATCAAGGGCCAGACGATAGATGACGCGCTTGAGGTTTCGAACCGCGCCATTGCGGAGGCGCTGGGAGGCTTGCCGCCTATCAAGATGCACTGCTCGGTGCTGGCGGCTGAGGCCCTGCGGGCAACGCTCGCAGACTATTACACGCGACGCGGGGAGGTGGCCAAGGCGGCTGAGCTTCGGGAGGAAGAGGTCGAGCAACCTGCCGAGTCGGCGGAGGCGAGCCAGCCCCTCCTTTGGGACGATTTCGGGCGGATGGTGCGGGCGCTCCATAGTGCTTATCCTGATGTAGAGCCTCTCGATCTCGGAGCGGCAAAGTTGTTCCGAATGATTTTGGGTCTGCCAGGATTCAGTGACGATCCAGAGGCTGCTACGGAAGAGCAACTGGAGAAGCTGCAGATGGCATGGCATGATGTGCGGTCCGGCTAGGCGGAAGGACTAGTGTCGATATGTTTGTGATGGTAGTATCGCTCATCCTGGGGCTGAGCATCCTGGTATTTGTGCACGAACTGGGGCATTACCTCGCTGCCAAGCGGTCTGGGGTGATTGTCGAGGAATTCGGCTTTGGCTACCCGCCGAGGCTGCTTGCGTTCTGGCGTACTGCGGGTTATCTAGTGGTGGATGGCGAGGAGATCACGATCCCGCGCGGATTTAGGTTACCGAAGGACCTGGGGCTTGGCTCATTGGTGATGGCTGAGACAACAACGGCAGGGGCCAAGGCCAGGCCAATCCTAAGCGCTATCGAGGAGATCGACCCTGCGGATCCCGCGGCGGCGGCCGCCGGGCGCGTAGACTATCTGGATCGCGGCACAGTCTTTACTGTGAATGCGATCCCGTTTGGCGGGTTTGCCAGGATGCTGGGCGAGGAGGACCCCAGCGCGCCTGGGAGCCTGGCAAGCAAAAGAAAACTGGCCCGGATCTTTGTGTTGGCAGCAGGGGGGGGACTGAACCTGGTGGCGGCAGTGTTGTTCTTTGCGGCGGCCATGATGCTCGGTGCTCCAGCGGTTGCCGACCCGGAGAATGCTGTTGTCAATTCAGTGTCGCCGGGATCGCCTGCTGAGGCCGTTGGCCTGGAGGTAGGGGATCTGATCCTGCGGGCGGATACCACTGACATACTGAGCATCACGGAGCTCCAGGAGTATGTACAGGCACACGTGGGCCAGACAGTCGTGTTGACTATCGAGCGAGGCGGGGCGCTCCGCGAGATCTCGGTGGTGCCACGGACCGACGTGCCACCCGGCGAAGGACCCATGGGCATTGGTCTGAGCCCTCGCACTGTGATCGAGTCGGTTCCGTGGTATGAGGCCATCTGGGATGGGGTCAAGCAAACGATAACCCTGACGGGTCTGATCTTTACTGTGCCAGTGCAGATCGTGAGGGGACTGATTCCTGCCGACCTCGCCCGGCCCGTGGGCCCAATAGGTGTGGGGCAACTGGTCGGCGATGCGGTGCAGTATTCGCTTGACACCGGCTGGTGGTATCCGGCAATGCAGATGATGGGCACGTTGAGTGTTGCTCTGGCAATTACCAATCTCTTGCCGCTGCCAGGATTGGACGGGGGACGCATCCTCTTTGTCATAGTTGAGGGCATACGAGGGCGTCGCGTGGATCCAGCCAAGGAAGGGCTCGTTCACCTTGTGGGTCTGGCGCTGCTGGTGGCCCTCATGTTGGTAATCACCTGGCAGGACCTGGTCAACCCAGTGCCAGGGGTAGACTGGGGCAGCTTCTTCTAAATCACTCTACTAGGATCTCCGAGTCGAGAAAGTCTGTTGAAGAGATGTAGCCGTTGTCGGACAGAGGTATTTGAGGGGCAGCTCGTTTGCCCGCAGTGTGGGAAACCCCAGAAGAAGCCGCGGCGCGTGCGGTGCCGGGCCTGCGGAACACTGAGTAGCGAAGGCCTGGCAGTGTGCCCGCATTGTGGCGAGGAGCTCCGGCAGGAGTGGCTTCGGCCTGTCCTGATCGTCGTCAGCTTTGCAATTGTTGCGCTGGCGGTTTTGCTTCTCGGCCCGAAGCTGTTGCGGGTACTCGGCGATCTGCGTCCCGCGCGAGCGATTAGCACCGTGCAGGCGATAGCGAGTGAGGTGCCGGGGCTGGTGAAGGCGCGAACGCCTACACCCACGCTCACGCCCTCAGTCACACCCTCACCAACGAGCACACCAACCAGTACGCCAACGCCGACCGTCACTCCCAGGCCAACCCTGACGCCGGAGCCAACTTATACGCCGACATCTACTCCCACAGATGAACCGCCGCCCACCCCCACACGAACACGCCGTCCTGCCACACCAACGCAGCCTCCACCTAGCCCGACGCCTGCGCCGACTGTGCCTGCTCCGGTCCCGCTTGAACCGGAGGACGGGTCATCTTTTGGGGAGGGCTCGATCTTTCGGATACTCTGGCAGAGCTACCACGTTCTTGGGCCTGACGAGTGCTTTTTGCTGACTGTAAGGTATGTACAGAATCGGTCAGAGGTGGAGCTATCGATGTGTTTGCAGGAGACCCAGTGGTGGGTAGATGAAGCTCTCTATCTGCGGGCTGACCAAGAAACAGCGAGAGCATATCACTGGAGGGTAGCAGTTGTGCGGCAAGAGATCGATAGCGAGGGGAATCTGAGCTTCGTGCCCCTAGGGCCGCCTTGCGAGGAGCAGACCTTCTACTGGCGCTAGTCTGGGGAGGGCTGTAGGTTACAGCGCGCCTCCGTCGCAGCCAGCGCGGCTGCGACGGAGGCTTTGTCTTGTCAGGAGATCCACTGCCCACGGCTACCAGGCCAATACGGGAGCAGCTCCCTTCGATTGCCGGGCGTCGGCGTGCTACCGTTGCGTCCAGCGCAACTGGCAGACTGCGTCTCCCTTTTCCTCAAAGTACTCCACCTTGAGGTTGTGCTCACCCTCTCCCAGATCGACATCAGCGGTGTAGGTTCTGGCTGAAGTCACATGCCACTCATCGATGATGAGGGTGTCGTCAACCCACACGCGGATGCCATCGTCAGCTGTAGCCGTGAAACGGTAGCTGCCTCCTATGAAGTAGAAGACTCCAGTGAAGCGCGCTGAGAAGTAGTCGGCTGTGATGCCCGCGGTGGGCGACGTGGTACCCCAGTCAAAGTCTAGCGAGTTATAGTGACGGGTCACTGCGACGTCACCCTCTAGTCCAGCGTTGTTGAAGTAGTCACCCTGCCATGCCATGCCGCCGTCTATGCGCTCGGGCCAGAATTTGATCTGGGCGCCCCCTGTGTTCTGGTAGTAGTCGATCTGCATGGTGTGGGTGCCAGCACTGAGTTCCCGATCGGCTGCATAGAGCGTTGGCGCGGAGTCGTGCCACTCGTCGATGATCTTCACGCCGTCTATCCAGACTCGGACGCCATCATCGACCTGGACGAAGAAGCGGTAGATGCCCGGTTCGAAATACCTCTCGCGTGTGAAGCGTGCAGAGAAGTTCTGTCCGCCGATGCCTTTGCCTGGTCCCGCTGTGCCCCAATCAAAGGTGACGGTCTTGCTGTTGCGGGTGTATTTGGCAGTCCCACTCAGGAAGCGATTGTCCCAGTACTTGCCGGTCCAAGGGCCTGTAGGAGTTGGTGTCGGCGTTGGTGACGGCGGGGTAGAGCACTCGACCGGGACCTTGAGCCGCTGTCCAGGATAGATCAGGTTCGGATTGCGGAGTGAGTTGAGGTTCGCTATGGCTTGCCAGGTTGTGCCATAGCGGGCGGCGATGAGTTTGAGATATTCCCCTCGCTGGACGATGTGGATCTTGGTGCATGTGCTGGAGGACTGGCAGGGAACCGGGATCAGGAGGCGCTGGCCAGCATAGATCAGATTCGGGTTCCAAAGGTTATTCGCGTTCACGATCGCCTGGACGGACACGCCGTAGTAGTTGGCAATCTGCGTGAGGTTTTGGCCGGGTTTTACGACATGGTAGACTGGTTCGCATGTCTCGGCCTGTACAGTGGGTGCAAGCCCCGCGAGCAACAGGGCAGCCATGATGACTACGGAAAGCAATCGGCCTTTCATAGCTTATACTCCTTTCCATGCTAAAGCAAGCTAATGGCCCATTCTCAACCTGTCTTCACCATTATACACCATTTTGCTCATTATGGCAATACCTCTTCAGATGAATTTTGAAGAGATCTACCGCCTTGGTGGACATACTGTCAGTTGTAGTCACCAGGGGGGTGCCACATGGGCAGTTGCGGGTCAGTACTGCACAGGCTCGTTCAAAGAGCGCAGATCACTGCTCCCTTCGCATGGAGTGACTGCGGTTCAGAGGGTCCGGACTGATGGAGCGCACAGCATATCCAGGGGGCGGGTGGTCAGCTTGCTGCTGTAGGAGAAAGCGGGTGACGTTGTCAAAGTGAAGCACAAGTCCTGTGGCCCGGCGTTTCCTTAGTTGGGCATGGGGCTCAGTACTGCTCCGGCGAATGTCGAGGATAGAATCGCGGGTTCCGAGCCCGCGCTATAGCGGCAGTATGGTGCGTAATCAGCGCGGCATGGAACGGAACTCAGGTGTCGACCTCATGGGGTGTTGTCAGGTCTATCACCGAGTCGTGTGTGCCGTACGGATTTTCCACATGATCGTCGGCGTGCCAGTCGTTGAGCCACTCCTTTCCGTCTATCAGGTACCGGAAGCAGTAGCGCTTTCCTGTCTCGAGCACAAGGGTGGTTCTCCAGTTGGCATCGGACCGATTCCGCTTCATGGGAGTGGCTGAGGTGTCCCAGTCGTTGAACTCACCGACCAGGTTCACGCGCTCGGCCCACATGTTGGAGGGCAATTCAAAGGTGATGCGCATGAATCCTGGCTTGTTGTCTGGCTCCTTTGTGATCATCCTTTTCCCTCTGCAGGTGCGCTCTGGCGGCCTAGCTCCGTACGATGAGCACGCGGGCCGGCGCGGCATCGCTCCCCTCAATCCTCAGGGGGAGGCAAACGAGCTCGCATGGACCTGGTGGCACGCGGCTGAGGTCCAGCCCTTCCAGGATGACCACGCCAGCTCTGAGCAAGGCATGGTGCACACGAGATTCTTTCGCCCCGTAGGCCTCTATTGAAAGATAGTCCATGCCGATCAAGCCAATCTTTCGTTTGACCAGCCATTCCGCGGTCTGGGGTGCCAGGTGAACGAACTCCCGCTCGAATTCATGATACCCGGGCTGCCATAGGTCTGAATTGCTGGTCTTGATCAGAAGTCGCCTCGTGTCGGAAGGGAAATGGAGTCTGGCCAGATCGTATACATGGATCGTACTTCCCTCCAACCCGTCCACTTCGGCCACATAGGCAGGGCCCATGAGCAATCTCAGGGGCAGCCTGTCAGCTGTGAGACCTTGCTCGATGTAGCGATATGGGGCGTCCACGTGGGTGCCCGCGTGACTGCTAAGGTTGACTCTTGATCCATTGACCCGATCGCCCTGCGCGATCTGGGACACTGTCTCAATTTCGACTCCTGGCTCTCCAGGCCACACTGGCATGGTTTCCGAGATCGGAATGGTGACGTCGTAGATGTGCACGGTTTCGGTCCTGTTCTGGTATTGGTCGCTGCGGTCGCGACTACTCCGCGCAATTATAGCGCAAGACCAGAAAAGTGTCAATCCTGCGATGTGGCGGTTGGCTGGCAGCCTGGCGTGTTCGCAACGAAGGTCTGTGTGTGCAAGTTGACCTGTGAAGAAAGCGGCTGTACAATTGACACACGATCTGCTCACAGGAGTGAAGGCATGACCGCAGACCCAAGACCACAGACGCGGACTATCTTCCTCAAGCTGGAGTCGCCTGGCGCCATTGAGTGCGCCGCGAGACTCTTGCGAATCGGCGAACCCGTTTGCTTCCCTACGGATACGGTGTATGGGATCGGCGTGCACGCCTATCAGCCGTATGCCGTCGCGCGGCTCTTTGACATCAAGGAGCGTCCGTATCACCTACCCATCGCGCTGTTGCTCTGGGATGTCACGCTCCTGGAGACTGTGTGCGCTTACGTCCCTCCCATAGCATGGAAGCTGGCGAAGCGATTCTGGCCTGGGGGCTTGAGTCTTGTGCTGCGGCGTTCTGCGGCAGTGCCAGATGCCGTGACCTCGGGGGGACCAACGGTTGCCGTCCGGGTTCCTGATCACAACTGGGTTCGCGAGCTGTGCCGTGAGCTGGGGGCGCCCCTGGCAGCCACCAGTGCGAATCTTCACGGCGGGCCGTCGCCGGGTACGGCCAACGAGGTCAGGAACGCACTCAACGGGAAGGTTCCGCTGATTATTGATGGCGGGCCGTGTACAGGAGGCGTGGCTTCCACAGTTCTTGACCTGACTGTCACGCCGCCAGCCCTCCTGCGGACGGGTGCAGTAGGGGTGCAGGAGCTTGGACAGGTAGTTGATCTGAAGGTTGATTGACTCCCGCAGCCGTCCGTGCTATAATCCACGCGCGGCAGTCTGCTCTTGCCGGAGCTCGAGACCAAGTGCAAGCTGTCGCGGTCTATTGATGCTCAAGTCCGGCGCGTTGCGTCGACATGCAGTCAGGCTCTGGATGCGCTGCTGGGCGAGCTACCCGATCGCTGGGTGGATACTTCGGGGGATTGATGCTGATTGGAATAGATGCCAGCCGGGCAACTGCTGCACATCGCACCGGGACGGAGACCTATTCACTGTATCTCATTCGCTCGTTGCTAGCACAAAAGACTGCACATCAGTTCCGATTGTACTTTAATCAAGCCCCACCACCCGGTCTCTTTCCCCCAGCTGCCGACCAGCGCGTTATCTCTTTCGCGCGGCTGTGGACTCATGTGCGTTTGTCGCGCGAGATGCTGTCTGCTCCGCCCGACGTTCTTTTCGTGCCTTCGCATGTGCTGCCTCTAGTTCACCCGCAGCGGAGTGTGGTCACCGTGCACGACCTTGGGTACCTGTATTATCCAGAAGCGCATACGCCCTTTCAGAATGTGTACCTGAGATGGTCTACGCGCTTCAATGCCAGGTCCGCCAGCTTGGTCCTGGCAGACTCCGAGGCCACCCGCAACGACCTATTGAGCTGTTTTGGGATCTCTGATGATCGGGTTGTCGTGGTGCATCC
>JBFFCR010000049.1:0-13828 GCA_041559855.1 Anaerolineae bacterium
CTGAGATCTCTCAGTATTCGTACACGGCTGACCTTCAGCCATCTGGCCGTCATCATCGTGGCCATGGGGCTGTCGGGCCTGCTGCTTCTGTCGCTACTGGAAGGCTATTTCCTGCGCGCCATGGAGGACAGCCTCGTAGCCCAGGCACGGCTCACAGCGCAGGCGCTGATTCCTGGAGCTGGCATCGAGGGCACTTCAGAAGTTGAGGCCAACGCGGCATATAACACCCTGCAGCAGCAGGCGGTGAGCAATCTCTCCCTCCAAACACAGAATCTGGCAGAGCCTTCTGGTGGTTTCCCCCTGGGCGGACTGAGTCTGGCAACGCTGGCCGATGCCACGTTCCAACTCAGTTCCCAGCTCGACACCCGGATCCGCGTGGTCGACGTTCAGGGGATAGTGCTGGTGGATTCCCAGCGGGAGAGTCAAGGGGACAATTTGAGCGCCGATCCGTTGGTGGCGCAGGCACTGGCGGGGCAAGACGCCAGTCCAGTTGCGACCTCTGGTGGCGCGCAAGAGATACATGTCGGTGCACCGGTGCTGTTTGATGGCAAGCTGACGGGCATCGTCTATTTATCCCAGTCACTGAGAGACGTGCATGCAGTGATGCGCGATCTGCGGCTGCGATGGCTACTGGCGACCGTGATCGCGCTCGCTCTTTCGGGAGTGGCTGGTTTGCTACTGTCTGGAGCGATCTCCCGCCCTCTGCGCCGTCTGACCGCAGCTGCCGGGGCTGTGGCGGAAGGTGAGCTTGACCACCAGGTTCCGGTACGGAGCGGGGATGAATTGGGTCGGCTGGCACAGGCGTTCAACGAGATGACGGCGCGCCTCCGGGCGGCGCGCCAAATGCAGGTAGATTTCATCGCCAATGTCTCCCACGAATTGCGCACGCCGCTGACCGCAATAAAAGGTTTGGTGGAGACGTTGCGTGATGGTGCGGTGGACGACACTGAGGTGCGAGATCGCTTCTTGGGGGCAATGGAAGGTGAGACCGACCGCCTGATCCGGCTTGTGAATGACCTGCTGATCCTCTCCCGGGCTGACTCTCAGGCACTGGCTCTTCGACTCGAGGCTGTAGATCTGGGACGCCTGGCAGGGACTGCAGTCGAGCGGTTGGCTCCACTCGCTGCAGAGCGTGACATAACTCTGCGTGTCAAAGTGCACCCCGATCCCCCGTTGGCTCTGGCGGATCCCGATCGGATGGAGCAGGTGCTGTTGAATCTGCTCGACAATGCTGTCAAGTTCTCGCCGTCAGGAAGCGAGGTGGCAGTCGAGGTGGATGGGTACCAGGGCGAGGCGGTCCAGGTCAAGATACGGGATCAGGGCATAGGCATAGCCGCAGAGACCTTGCCGCGTATCGGTGAGCGCTTTTTCAGGGCGGATCGGGCCCGTTCTCGGGCCGAGGGTGGCAGTGGTCTTGGGCTGGCCATTGCGCGGGCGCTGGTGGAGGCCCACGGCGGACGCCTCTCGGTAGAGAGCGAGGAGAGAGTGGGTACGGTGGTGTTCTTCACCGTCCCGTTGGCCTGAGGCAATGGGCTGAACCTGGTCCGCTCCATAGTGACATAATGTAGAGAGCAGTTCTCCGCGCAAGATGCTCGGTTGCGATACAGCCGCCCTGCCAGGCGACACGCTGGCAGGGCGGCCTTCTTTGCAGCCATAGCGTTACGTTGCTGCCTCAGGATCAACCCTTGGCTGTCACAAACCTGCCACATCACCGTGCTATGATCGGGTTCGAATGGCCGTCGTTGCCATCGTACCAACAACATTGCCGTGGGAGGTGAAGGATGAAGGCAAAAGCGTTTCAAGCCATCGGTGTTATCAGTGTGCTGGCCTTGGTGGCTTTGGGGCTGACTGCCTGGACACAGGATTCAGGCGAGCTAGAGGAGACTGGGCAGATCGCCGTCACGGGCGAGGCAGAGATCAGGATAGTACCCGACGAAGTGATCCTGACGCTGGGCATCGAGACCTGGGACAAGAACATGGAGATAGCCAAGGGACAGAACGACGCCATCGTAGCCCGTGTATTCGCTCTGGCAGACGACTATGGCATTGCGCCCGAGCATGTACAGACCGACTATGTGAGCATCGAGCCGCGATACCGGAGCGGTTATTACGAGGAGCGCGACTTTATTGGCTATTTTGTGCACAAGACTGTCGAGATCACCCTCAGGGACCTGACCAAGTTTGAGGACATCTTGGCCAGCGCTCTGGAGGCTGGGGTCAACTATGTGCACGGCATACAGTTCCGCACTACGGAGTTGAGAAAGTATCGTGACGAGGCGCGCGCGCTGGCAATCCAGGCCGCGAATGAGAAAGCAGAGGCGCTTGCCGGGGAACTTGGTCAGGGGGTAGGAGACCCGACGATGATCCAGGAAGTTCAGAATAGCTGGTGGTCGGGCTACAGCTCGTGGTGGGGCTCCGGGTGGAATGCAATGTCCCAGAACGTGATCCAGGAGATGGGTACGGGGTCTGTGGCGAGCGATGGCAGTTTGGCGCCGGGGCAGATCAAGGTCACCGCGCGGGTCTCGGTCACCTTTCAGTTGACCAAACAATAGTCGAGGGCAGGCTGAAACGGGGACCCGGTATCGGCTGGATATCGGGTCTTCTGTCTGTCACATGGCGGCGATGATGGCGTCCGCCATTTCCTGAGTGCCCACGGACGCTGGATCGTCGCGGCTGGGCTTGAGGTCGTAGGTCACGTGGCGGCGCTCGGCGATCACCGCTGCGACGGCATCCTCCACGCGCTGGGCGGCTGTTGTCTCGCCCAGATGGCGCAGCATGAGTGCTCCGCTGAGGATGGTGGCGGTGGGGTTGACCTTGTTCAACCCTGCGTACTTGGGTGCCGAGCCGTGGGCTGGCTCAAACACTGCGAGGCCGCCGCCGTAATTCGCTCCCGGCACCACGCCTAACCCTCCGACCAACCCTGCGGCGAGGTCGCTGACAATGTCGCCCAACAGGTTTGGCAACACCAGAACGTCGTATTCGTGGGGGCGCTGGACCAGCTGCATGCATAAAGGGTCGACAATGCGGTCATTGAACTCGATCTCGGGGTATTGCTCTGCCACCTCGCGAGCCAGTCTCAAGAAGAGACCGTCCGTGACTTTGAGTATATTGGCCTTGTGAACGGCGGTCACGAGGCGACGTCCGTTGGCCTTTGCATACTCGAAGGCAAAGCGCACGATCCGCTCGCTTCCCCGCCTCGTTATGATCCGGATCGCCTCGGCTGCTTCGTTGGGGATGACCTCGCGCTCGATGCCCAAGTACAGGCCCTCGTTGTTCTCGCGGACGACCACCAGGTCCACATCCCTGTAGTGCCCGGGTATACCCGGCATGCTGCGTGCGGGCCGCAGGCTTGCATAGAGGTCCAGGGTCTGGCGAAGAGCCACGTTGACGCTGCGAAAGCCCGCACCGACTGGCGTGGTGATGGGGCCCTTTAGGGCAACCTTGTTAGCGCGTATTGAGCCGACGACGGCGTCGGGCAGCGGCGTACCGGCTTCGTCGATGACGTCTGCACCCGCTTTGCAGAGATCCCAGTCAAAGGCTACGCCGGTAGCTTCCAGCACGCGACGAGCGGCAGCGATCAGTTCGGGGCCGGTACCATCTCCGGGGATCAGTGTCACACGGTGGGTCATACAGGGCGTCACTCCTTCCTCTTGTTACGCGTCTGTGCCAAGTATACCACATGTCGGGCGGGCGCGGCAATCTGTCAAACTAGCCAACGGAATCTTGGGCCTTTTCGATCTTGACAGAGACAACTCTGGTGGTACAATGAGCGCCAGCAGGGTAAGAAAGTGCCCTGCATTCAGGTGGGAGGTCGAGCCAATGGCTGCAGAAGAGGCGGCGAGCGAGGCGGTGGCCGAGTCGCCCGGAAAGAGCAAGCCTCGCGCCCCGCGGCCGCGGGGCCGCGTGACGATCTTTGGCACTTGGTGCAAGGGCTGTGGGCTGTGCATCGAGTTCTGCCCCCAGGATGTGTTTGTGGCGAACGGGCAAGGGCGCCCTGTGGTAGCGTCTCCTGAAAAGTGCACGGCCTGCAACTGGTGTGAAATGCACTGCCCGGACATGGCCATTTCCGTGCGCCGCCTGGGACCGGAAGAAATAGAAGAACTTGAGGAACTGACTGATCTCGCGCAGAAGGGCGGCATGCCGGGAGGTGAGCAGTGACAGTGCAGCTTCTTCAGGGCAACCGTGCCTGTGCGCTGGGCGCGCTGGCTGTCGGCTGCAGGTTCTTTGCAGGCTATCCGATCACTCCCTCGTCCGAAATCGCTGAGATCATGTCCCGTGAACTGCCGCGCCTGGGTGGCAAGTTCATTCAGATGGAGGATGAGATTGCCAGCATCGCGGCGATCATTGGCGCGTCGGTAGGCGGTCTCAAGGCCATGACGGCGACCAGCGGCCCTGGCTTCTCTCTGATGCAGGAGAACATTGGGTATGCACTGGTTGCCGAGATCCCCTGTGTTATCGTCAATGTGATGCGCGCGGGACCTAGCACTGGCTTGCCCACGAGCCCTTCGCAGGGAGACGTGATGCAGGCCCGCTGGGGGACCCATGGCGACCATCCAAGCATCGCACTCGCACCTTCCTCGGTGCGCGAAGCCTTTCTGTTGACCGTCAAAGCGTTCAATTTTGCCGAAAAGCTCCGGATGCCGGTGTTTGTCTTGATGGACGAGGTGGTGGGACACATGCGCGAGGGTGTAGATCTCGATGCGATCGCCTCGGAGGAGATAGTCACACGCGAGATGCCAACCGTGCCTCCGGAGTGGTACGAGCCTTTTGGCAACCCCCCTTCGGATGTGCCACCGATGGCGCCCTTTGGCGAGGGCTATCGCTATCATATTACGGGGTTGTTGCATGACGCCCGTGGCTTTCCAACCAGCCGGTTGGATGAGATCCAGCCCTGGATCGAGCGAGTATTTCGCAAGGTCGAGCGGGCCCGTGACGAGATCTGTATGTGGGACGAGGATGGAGTGGAAGATGCCCGCGTTCTGATCGTGGCCTACGGTTCGACTGCCCGCTCTGCACAGCAGGCCCTGGAGATCGCACGAGCACGCTACGGGCGCAAGGTGGGCCTGCTCACACTAAAGACCCTATGGCCTTTCCCCGAGGAGATCGTCGCAGAGGCTGCCGAACATGCGCAACGGGTGATTGTGACCGAGATGAACCTGGGTCAGATGGCCCTAGAGGTGGAAAGGGTCGTCGGTCGGAGCAAGGTATTACGGGTCGGTCGCGCCGATGGGCAGATCGTCACGCCGGCTCAGATAGTAGATGCTATGCGCTCCCCCTAGCCAGTGCAGTCGGTGCGGTGGATGGCGTCAGAGCGATGAGAAAGGTCTACCATGAAACGGCATGATCAGGGCACATACGAATACCTGCGACATCACAAAAAATTCCCTCATCTTTGGTGTGCTGGGTGTGGCATTGGCATCGTGATGGGCAGTCTCCTGCGGTCGGTGCAGAACCTTGAGCTGGAACAGGATGACGTAGCCGTCATATCTGGAATTGGCTGCACAGGGCGGATGCCAGTGTATCTGGATTTCAACACCATGCACACCACGCCTGGGCGCGCCCTCGCTTTTGCCACAGGGCTGAAGCTCGCCAGGCCAGAGATGGAGATCATCGTGGTGATGGGTGATGGCGATGCGCTGGCGATAGGCGGCAATCACTTTATCCATGCCGCGCGCCGGAACATCGACCTGACGGCGATTGTGGTGAACAACAACATCTACGGCATGACCGGCGGGCAGTCCTCGCCGACGACGCCACTGGAGGCCCACACTGCGACGGCGCCATACGGGCACACAGAGCAACCCTTTCCCATCTGCGACCTTGCGATGGCGGCAGGGGCATCTTTTGTGGCGCGCGGTACTGTCTATCATGTAATGGAGTTGGACAAACTGGTGGAGAGGGCCATCCGCAAGAAGGGCTTTGCCGTCGTGGAGGCGGTGAGCTACTGCCACACCACCTTTGGGCGGTCGAACAATCGCAGAACCCCGGCGGACAACATGCGCTTCCTAAAGGAAGCGAGTGTCAGTCTGCGTGTGGCGGAGGGGGAGGAATCCGACGCCCTTGAGGGCAAGATCGTCAGGGGCGTGTTCCGCGACGAGGATAGGCCCGAGTTCACCGAGTTGTACGATCAGGTGATTGAGCGGGCGCATGGCCCCGTTCCGCCGCGAAAGAGACGGGTGCGCAGGGGTTGGGTCTAGGAGAAGAGGATGGGTACAGAACGGCAAGCAGCGCGAAGTAGACTAGGGGATCGGTTTGAGGTACGCCTGGCGGGCGAAGGCGGGCAGGGCATGATCCTCGCTGGTGTCATCCTTGCCGAGGCTGCAGTCGTGTATGACGGCCTAAACGCCGTGCAGACCCAGAGCTACGGCCCGGAGGCCCGGGGGGGCGCCAGCCGGTCGGAGGTGATCATAGCCAAGGGCGAGATCCACTATCCCAAGGTCATGATCCCTGATCTACTCCTCTGCATGAGCCAGGAGGCCTGCGACAAGTTCTATGCTGCAGTAAAGGATGACAGTTGCATCCTTGTTGACTCCAGCAACGTGAGCAGAGTGCCCAGCCACCGGGCGGTCGCCGTGCCCATTAGCGCAATTGCAGAACGGACCACAGGTCGACGGATCACGGCCAGCATGGTTGCGCTGGGTCTGCTCACTGGCTTGAGTGGGTTGGTTACGCGTGAAGCCTTGATCAAGGCGATGACCGAACGCGTGCCAGCCGGCACGGAAGAGATGAACGAGAAGGCACTGGCTGCCGGCTTTGGGGAGGCCGCACGGCTGCGCGAAGCTGGATTTGATCTGTCCTGCACCTAGCCGTCTGCGGTGTGTAGGAGGAGTCGGGGGATCTCGATCTGCACGGGATCCCCTTCTGTTTGGCCTGGGGGCCAGATCGTGCATGCTTGTTCATTGGCTCAGGTCGTGCTACAATGCATGGGTTGAGAAGCCGAACGACGTGGTGGCTTGCCATGCCATTAGAGCTTGGACCGATCTGTGAGCCCTGTCTTCTATGAGGTACAAGCGTGAGCACTGAGGAACATGTGATCTCCTGGCTCGCAAGCCAGGAGACAGAAGCATACTTGGTGGGTGGGTGGGTTCGCGACCAGGTGCTTGGTCGCGTAACCCATGACGTCGATGTGGCTGTCGCCGGTGATGGGCTGGCGCTGGCCCGCCGGCTGGCCGACCGCTTTGGTGGGGACTATTACCCTCTGGACAAGGAGAGGGGCACTGGCCGGGCTATACTGCGGCGCGAGGATGGTGAGCGCATTTTCGTGGACATCGCCTCTCTGCGTGGCCGCGATCGGGCTGCGGATCTGGCGGGGCGGGATTTCACCATCAACGCTCTGGCTGTCGATCTTGGCTCGCCGGCGACTGTGATCGACCAGTACGGCGGCCTGGCTGATCTGGAAGCCGGGTTGATCCGTGCCGTGTCGGACGATGCGATCCGGCTTGATCCGGTGCGTGCCCTTCGGGCGTTCAGACAGGCGGCCCAGCTAGGGTTCACGCTGGCACCGGACACGCTGAAGCTGGTCCAGCGCGATGGCGTCGCGCTGGCGGATGTATCAGCAGAGCGGATCTGTGATGAACTGAGCAAGCTTCTTGCTTGCGCGGCTTCGGCTGCATTCCTGGCCCAACTGGACCGTCTCGCCTTGCTGTCCTTGATCCTGCCAGAGCTAGAGCCCCTCCGCGGCCTCACGCAGCCTGTCCCTCATCGCCATGATGCCTTGACGCACTCGCTAGAGTCAGTGAGGGCCCTCGAGGCGGTGCTTGACGAATTGGGGCACGCGTCGCTGGAGGACAGCTTTACCACTCAGGGGAGTGGCAGCGGCCTGCCCCTTGGCAGCCTGCCTCGCTTTGCCGATCGACTTGAGCGACATCTTGAGGGCGTACTGAGCGATGTCCGGCCCCGAGTGATAACCCTGAAACTGGCGATGCTGCTGCACGATGCGGGCAAGCCACAAGCACGCACGGTGGACGCGGATGGCCGAATCCGCTTCCTGGGCCATGAAGAGGTAGGTGGCAAGCTTGCCAGGGAAGCGTTTGAGCGCCTCCGATTCAGCAACGCCGAGACAGATCTGGCAGAGTGCATCGTGCGCCACCACATGCGCCCTCTAGGGCTGGCGAGAGAGGGGGGCGCTTCGCCGCGCGCAGTGTACCGTTTCTTCCGGGACACCGGGGATGGCGGGATCGATATTCTGCTGCATGCTCTGGCAGATCACCTCGCAGCGCACGCTTTCGAGACGGCGGAGAGCGGCTGGCAGCAATTGCTGGATCTGGTTACACGGATACTGGATGAATACTGGCGATCTGTTGCCGATCGGCTCACCCAGCCGACTTTGATCAATGGCCGCGATCTGATGCAGGCTTTCGCAATGGAACCGGGCCCGCAGATCGGAAGATTGCTGGACGCGGTGCGCGAGGCGCAGGCAGTAGGGGCAGTGCGCACTCGTGCCGAGGCCATGGCTCTGGTCCAAGGCCTGATCGAGGGGTGACCCAAGCAACGTAGGACGTGCCTCGCCTATGTCTGCCGGCCAACCAGAGAGGAAGCAATCTCGCGCAGATTCGCCTGAGCTGCGTGCTCGATGGCTGTTTCCTCCAGATCCCGCATCGCCATCTCCAGGTAACGAAGCGCCATCTCTTCTGCATGCTGGCGGGCGCCCACAGAATCCAGGATCTCGAGGGCAATCTGGATGGCAGCCTCATCCAGGGTCGTTGTGCGAGCGTACAGATCAGAGAGTTTACTGGCGGCCTGGCGCTTGTGGGGTTGGTTGAGTGCGTACACCACGGGGAGGGTCTTTTTCCGGTCTTTGATGTCGCTTGCGGCCGACTTGCCCGTGAGTTGCTCATCTCCCCAGATGCCGAGGATGTCGTCCTGTATCTGGAAGGCCACGCCCAGATGCTCACCGAATAGGCGGCACAGCTGGATGGTGCGGGCATCATCCGTGGCAAGGATCGCGCCAACCTCTGTCGCTGCAGCAATCAGAGCCCCTGTCTTGCAGCGGATCATCCAGAGATATCGGTCCTGATCTACATCCAGATGCGCCTCAAAGGCCATGTCGAAGAACTGGCCTTCACATAACGCCAGACATGCCTTCTCCAGTGCGCGCGAGGCGGCTAGCTGCTTGTTTGAGGACACACCCCTGTCCGACATGCGGTGCAGTGCCAGATGCGCAATGGCGAACAGCCCATCTCCCACGTTTATCCCCTGGTCCATGCCCCAGATGTCCCAGACTGCGCGCCGCCCGCGCCGGATCTGGCTACCATCCTGTATGTCATCGTGAACCAAAGAGAAATTATGGATCAGCTCAATCGCGCAGGCTGCGGGAAGGGCCTGCGTCAACGTCCCGCCCAAAGCTTGGCACGTTAGGAGGCACAGCATGGGACGCAGTCGCTTGCCGCCGACCGTCTCGATCGGTCTCAAATGCTCATCCACCCAGCCCAGGTGATACTGGAGCATGCCGTAGTAGGATGCCAGGCTGTGATGGGGGGAGCGGACGATCTCTCGCAGCTCTGCATCGATTTGATGGACTAGCTCGGCGGTGACATGGTCGAGGCTCACGGTTATGCTCCTTGCTGTAGCTCTCCGGTCGGTATGGCGCGCAAGACCGCCGTCGTCTTCAGAGACTCTGTGTCGCTTACACCAAGGCAGAACATGGTGGTACGCAACACGTCGCCAATCTCCTGGGCAAGCTCGACCACTGCGTCCACCGACTCGTTTCCGGCATGGAGAAACGGTCCCGCCATCCCACCAAGGTCTGCCCCCAGAGCGAGAACCTTGGCGAGATCGATGCCGTTTCTGAGGCCACCGCTGGCAATGAGGGACATAGCCGGTAGGGCCGCGCGGGCCTCTACCAGCGATTCTGCCGTCGGAATCCCCCAATCGGCGAACTGCCTGCAGACGCGACGCAGTCGTTCCGTCGGTGCACGGTGCATCTCTACCTGGCTCCAGGATGTCCCCCCCGCGCCAGCTATGTCGATGGCCGATACGCCTGCCGAAGCCAGCTGGCGAGCCGTACGTGCAGAGATGCCCCAGCCGACCTCCTTGGCTATCACCGGCACCTCGAGTAGCTGGCACACGCGCTCGATGCTGGCGAGCACACCACGCCAGTCGGTGTCGCCATCGATCTGGAGCGCTTCCTGGAGCGGGTTGAGGTGGATGATGAGGGCGTCCGCCTGGACGAGGTCTACGGCCCGCAGGCAGTCATCAGGCCCGAGATCGGTCTTGAGTTGCGCTGCCCCTAGGTTGGCGAACAACGGAATATCGGGGGCAAGCCTCCGAATCCGAAAGCTATCGGCCAGTGGCGGCGTTTCGAGAGCAGCACGCAGCGAACCAAGGCCCATGGCAATGCGCGCTATCTGCGCGCCCTCGGCCAGGTTGGAGTTAATGCGCTGTGCCTCGTCTGTACCGCCGGTTATGGAGGAGATGAGCAACGGGAGCCCAAGTTCTTTGCCAAGGAATGTAGCTGTGGTGTCTACCTGCTCCAGGGAGATCTCTGGCAGGGCATTATGAACGAAACGGTAGCGCTCGAGGCCGGTTGTGAGCGTGGGAAAGCGCACATCCTCTTCTAGGTTGATTCGCAGGTGTTCTGCTTTGCGGCGCTCAAGCATCTTGCCTCTGATCTCCCTGCGCAACTTTCCGCTGGGCAGGGTGTTAGATGACGTGATAGGCATCTTACCAGGGGTAGCACGCAATGTCAAGCGAGTTGACAGAGCGTGCCTTCCCTGGTAGAATATGCCGGTTCGGACGTTGGCAGGATGGCAAGCACAATCTCCAGGAGGTGAAGAGGCATGGATCTGTTTGAGAAAATCAAGGGAATCATCGTCGAGCAGCTTGGCGTTGATGAGGACAAGGTTACACCCGAGGCCCGGTTCCGAGAGGACTTGGAGGCCGATTCGTTGGACCTGGTCGAGCTGATCATGGCCTTTGAGGACGAGTTCGGTGGGGAGATCTCGGACGAAGAGGCCCAGGAGTTCAAGACAGTGGGCCAGGTTACAGAGTACGTGAAGGGAAGGATGGACGCGGGCGGCTAGGCGTTCCGCGTTGCTGCTGATCGCAGAGGCGCTGGGGATCGTCCACCACGACGATCCCCAGCGCCTTTGCCTTTTGTGCCCTGCCAACTCTATTCCTGGGTCGTCTCACAGTCCACTGACGAATTGCTGTCCTATCGCCTCGAACTAGCGGATCAGGAGATGCCTCGCGGTTCCCTCTGCCTGCATTGTTCGACAGGTGGGGGTTCTTGCGCTATACTGCTTTCATGAGCGGACGTTCAACAACCACGTCGGACCAGGCCATCAGCGCGGTGGTGTTGGCCGGGGGCAGAAGCCGGCGCCTGGGTAGTGACAAGGCGCTGCTCGAGCTGGACGGCCAGGATCTCCTTTCACGCGCTGTGCGCAGGCTTGCCACTCTCAGTGACGATCTCGTCGTAGTCACCAACGCGCCAGCGGCCTATGAACACCTCGCTCTGGGGGTGCGGTTTGTAGCGGATGAGCGTCCGGGCCAAGGGGCCTTGATGGGCATCTACTCAGGGCTCAGGGCGGCGGCTCACGAACATGCTGCCGTCGTGGCGTGCGACATGCCCTTTTTCAGTGTCCCTCTGCTGCAGCACATGCGACAGGAGTCGGCCGGGTGCGACGTCGTGATCCCCCGGTTGGGCGACCTTCTGGAGCCGCTTCACGCGGTCTATGGCAAGCCGTGCCTACCCTTCATGGCCGATGCGCTGGAACGGGGCAGGCGACGGGTTGTCACGTTTTTTGACAGCGTCCGAGTGTGTTACGTCCGAGAGCACACCATCGACCGATTTGACCCCTTGCATGCTGCTTTTCTCAACGTGAACACGGCCGCCGACTGGCAACTCGTACAGGAGATGGTCTCTCGACCAGAACTCGAGTGAGTTCTGGTCGGCGGCTTTAGTCGTCCTGGCTTGGATCGGCGTTCCCAGATGCGCTAGCATCGCGCCGCTGGTTGGCCGGTCAGTGACCTCGCCGACCTAGTACTCGTACTGGCTCCCACCGATGAACTCGCGCAGGTGGGAAGTCGCGGGTATTGCCAACTCGTCCTCGGCCTCGATGGGCTCGATGGCTTGCAGAAGCTGGTGCAATCGATGCGCGCGCGTGTATGCATCCACGCGAAGCGCATCCCCCTCATATTCCTGTGCCCATTGCGCAAAGCTCTCCAAGAGGCGGCGGCGCATGACAGGAAGCTCGTAGGACAGGGCACCGTTGACGATATAGTCGGTGGTATTGGCATAGGGGATGATGTTGCGCATCTCGCTACTACGCACATAGTGCCAATGCTCGAGCGTGCTGCGCGGATCGTAGGCGCGATAGCTGGCATCCCGCACCATGCGGCGCATCAAGCGCAGATCGGTCCAGCGGATCATGCGCCCGCTCGGGTCTTCCATCTGGAGGAGAGGCTCGATGTAAAGCCGGAATTTTTGCTCATCCCCCACGTTCTGGGTCATGGATGGGTAGAGACCGTGCAAGCTGTCGATCAGGATTACATCGCCGGGCCCCAGGCGCATCGGGGTCGCGTTCTCGCGGCGCTTCCCGGTCTTGAAATCGTAGAACGGGATAAGGACCTCTTCGCCGTTGATCAGGCGGACAAGGTGTCGGTTGATGAGGTCTAGGTCGAGGGCCTGGGGCGTCTCAAAGTCATAGTCGCCAAACTCATCTTTGGGGTGAAGCTCCAGATCAAAGAAGTAATTGTCCACGTTCAGAGCTACCAGGCTGAGGCCGATTCTTGAGAGACGTTCGCCCAGCTTGATGGTTGTGGTTGTCTTGCCCGATGATGACGGGCCGGCGATGATGACGAGCTTGATTGCGTCCTGCCTGTCAGCGACAAGTTGAGCCGCCGTGTCTATATCCTCCTCGTAGGCCCGTTCTGATTCGTGCACAATGTCCGGAAACTCGCCACGCTGGATGCGCGCGTTCAGCCGCTCAACAGTGTGCAAGTCGTGATGGATGGACCAGCGGAGCACCTCATAGATCTTGCGCCAGGGGATGTTGCCCGTATCGCGATAGCCGCGGCCTGCCTTCTCCCTGCGCTGCCTGGCGCGCTCTTCCCGGTATAGGATATAGGCCTTGGCGACGCGGGCATGGCCATTCTCGATCAATACCTTTTCAACGACGTCCTGGATCTCTTCGACGGTGGGGCGGTGTCCCGGCGGAGTGGTCCTTCGCAGAATCTCGACCACCTGCGTGGCCAATGCCTCAGCGGTGGCGCGGTCGCGTCCGCCAACGGCTACTGCCGCCCGGTATATCGCGTTGGTGATGCGCTCGGCGTTGAATGGGACGACAGCCCCCGTTCGTTTGATCACGTGTGAGAGTTCTCGCGGCATCTCTATCTCCTCCTGGACGGCGACGTGCTCGACGAGCAAAGCTGGAACAGAACAGGGGAGCGGAAAGCTTTCCGCTCCCCCGGTGGTGGAGATGGCGGGAGTCGAACCCGCGTCCAGAAGATTCGTGCAGGGACATACTACAAGCTTAGTTGACCTTTTGGTTCTTGCCCTTGTTGCCGCCGGCCAACAGGCTGCTACTCGGGCCAGCCGATGCAGGGACATCGTCTACCTGCCTATCTCCCCACCTATCGGCGTCGATGGGAATGCACCCCCGGTTTGCTGTCGCCCACCGATCTTTACCCCCGGGGGAGGGAAAGGGTGGACGTGACCGTCAAGCGGTCAGGCTATGTAGCTACCGCTTACGCGGCGAGCGCCATAGCGGGTTGAGTGCTCTGTTTGGCACTTGTGTTTTTGCCCAGTTTTAACGCGGACCAGGCGCCTCGGCTTGCAGTCCCAGCCTAGCCTCCCCTGTCGAAACCATTTCATCCCCAGGCTGGTTAC
>JBFFCR010000050.1:0-13768 GCA_041559855.1 Anaerolineae bacterium
AACAAGGGGATGACCTGGGGGCTCGAGGAACTGGAGATCGGCAAGATGTGGGAGACTACCCAGGGAGAGCATATCAATGTTGCGGTCCTCGATACGGGGGTATACGGTGACCACCCGGCCCTGGAGTGGAGGGTCAAAGAGTTCGTCGTGATCGACCCGCTGGGGCGGCGCATCTGGGTAGAGGTGCCCTTTGACAGCACGAACCACGGCACGCATGTGTGCGGGACCATCGCTGGCGGCAAGACACCGACCGGCATCTCGATCGGCGTGGCGCCTCTGGCGAATCTGCTCGTAGCCGGCGTGCTGGTGGGCGATGCCACCCTGCGGACGCTCCTGGAGGGGATATCCTGGGCAGTCGAGCGGGGTGCGGACGTCATCAACATGTCGCTGGGCTTTAGCTACTACGAGCCGCTCTTTGCCGAGGTGTTTGACATCCTGATCTACCAGTTTGGCATCCTGCCAGTGGTGGCTATCGGCAACGACAGTCATGGCAACAGCAATTCGCCCGGCAATGCCTACAGTGCCTTTTCGGTGGGAGCAGTGGAAAAGCTCCCCTATCCCTCTCGAAAGGTTGAGGTTTCCTTTTTCAGCAGCGGGGCCAGCCTGGTCTTTCCCGAGCAGAGGCCCAACGATCTGGTGGTCAAACCGGATGTGGTGGCACCAGGCGCTCAGATCTTTTCCTGCATCCCGCCGGAAAAGCGCCCCGATGGCACCTACGAATACACCTACATGGATGGCACCTCCATGGCGGCGCCGCACGTCGCCGGGGCTGCCGCCCTGCTGATGGCAGCCATGCCTGAAGCCCCGATCACCGACATAATAGATGTCTTGAAAGAGACCGCGCGGCATCCCACCGGCGATCAATATCGCCCGGACAACCGGTGGGGATTTGGCCTGGTACAGCCTGTTGAGGCGCTCAAGGCACTTGGCTAACCGTGGAGTACTAGAGTGACAGGCAAGACAAGAAGGTCAAAGAAAATCAGTTCCGAGTTCTCTGCACGTCTGGCTCGTCTTGGACCTCGGGACAAGGTTCGCGCCTTTGTTTTGCTCCGCACCAGTGCGACCGGCAGTGGGACCAGCGCGCGTCAGAACCGTGCTGACCGGAAAACAGCGGTACAGGCTGCGCGCAAGTCGGCCGAGCGAGCGCTGACCGCCATCGACGGCATCCTCGAGAAACACGACGGCCGGCGGCTCGCAAGACGGCCCAACGCGCTGGGGTCCATGCCAGTGGAGACCACGCCGGCTGGCATCAAGGCCCTTGCCTCATCCAGATGGGTGCAGGCCGTCCTGGAGGATCAGCCGATCCACCTGAACCGCTGAACCCGCCGCAGGGCCGCCGCCCCTCTGGCGCGAACACCGTCCAGCTGGCGCAACAGCCGGACGGGACATGCCTATGCGGGTCCGCTGCGCAGGAGAGTTCTCCAATCCCCCGGCAGTCTTCCCTCAACCTGCCACAGCTTTTGCCGCCGCCACGCAATTCGACTATAATCAGCAGATTGCAGTGGCTGGCGGTGGCTCGCCAGATCCGCTGCAGTTCTGCCGGAGCTGGTAGGAGCAGAATGCGGTGCGCTGACAACGCGCCCGATCTACATTGCGAAAGACGGCACTGCTCTTACCGCGACAGGCTACTCGTGCGCTATAGGAGAGCATTGATCATGAAACAGACCTATCCGATGGCCGAGGCTGTGCGCGCTTCTTACCGTGCAGGCCAGGAAGATGAAACCCTGGATCCGCTGGTCCTGGTGGACAAGGCCGGGCAGCCTGTGGGCAGCATCCAGGACGGCGACTATGTCATCTTTTACGACATCCGCGGCGAGCGGGAGGTCGAGCTCACCTCGGCGTTTGTGGACCGCGACTTTGCTCACTTTACCCGCAAGCCAATGGCTGTGCATTTTGCCACCATGATCGAGTATCATCCCGACCTGGATGTGCGCGTGGCCTTTCCTCCTTTGCGCCAACTCAAAGACACCCTATGCGAGGTGGTCAGTAAGGTAGGCCTGCAACAGACCAAGGTCGTCGAGTCGGAGAAGGCCGTCCATGTCAGCTTCTTTCTCAACGGCAAGCGTCAAGAACCACTCCCGGGAGAACAGATAGTAGTCATACCTTCGCCGCGGCCTGCACGGCACGCAGATATGCCTCCGCAGATGAGCGCAGCCCGGGTGGCCGATACAGCCATCGAGGCCTTGCGCGATCCGGCCAACCGTCTCGTGACGGTCAATCTGTGCAATGTCGACGTCATCGGCCATATCGAGAACCCCAAAGCCATCCGAGCCGCAGTCGAGACCGTCGACCAGGAGGCGGGACGCATGGTCGAGGCTGCCCGCGCCGCGGGAGTGACGGTGGTTCTCACCGCCGATCATGGCACTGTGGAGCGCTGGTACTATCCCGACGGCACGATCGACACCGGCCATACAGATAGCCCTGTTCCCTTTGTCCTGATCGACCCGGGCCTGAACCGCGGCACGCCCCTGCGGAGCGGCGGCGCCCTGACGGATGTGGCCCCCACGATCCTGCAACTGCTGGACTTGCCCAAGCCGGACGCGATGACCGGGCAGTCCCTGATGGCCACTGGCTCGCTGGCGGGAGGTGGGAATGGGCAGCGCCGGGTTCTCCTGCTCATCCTCGACGGGTGGGGCATCGGCGATGGCGGTAGCGGAGATCTGATCGCCCAGGCTCACACGCCTGTAGTGGATGGCTTGCTGGCCTCGTGGCCCAGCACCCAACTGACCGCGTCAGGTCCTGCGGTGGGAATGCCGCCTGGCACCGTAGGCAATTCCGAAGCGGGGCACCTGCACATCGGAGGAGGACGGGTGGTGCCTGCCGATCGCGTGCGTATCGGCCAAGCGCTGGAGGATGGTTCCTTCTTTGAAAACGATGCCCTTTGCTGGGCCATGCGGGGAGCCAGGCACGACGGCACCCGGCTTCACCTGCTGGGCATTGTCTCCTTCTACAGCTCCCATGGCTCCGTGGATCACCTGCTGGCCCTGATGGAGATGGCCCGGCGCGAAAGCGTGCCCGAGGTCTATGTCCACTCGATGCTGGGCCGGCGTGGCGAGCGGCCCGAAAGCGGCGCCATCTATATCGAGCAGGTCGAACGAGAGGCGGAGCGATTGGGCGTGGGGCAGCTAGCCACTGTGATCGGCCGCTTCTGGTCGCTGGACCGCGAAGAGCATTGGGATCGTATCGAAAAGACCTACCGCATGTTGGTGGAGGGCCAGGGTCAGCCGGTGCGGTAGGCTACAGATTGCCGTTACCGCACGTCTACAAACCCAAGTACGCGGTACTCGCCGATCGGGCTCCCCTCGGCATCCAGCCAGACCAGGTTCTCCATGGTCGTCAGATCGTACATGCCGGCGACGATCTGGTACCGTCCCGGTGCTGCATCGCTGGCGATATCCAGGTCGTAGCGCTGGCCGACCAGATCCCCGGCTCTCCAGGTAGTCGTTTGGCAGCCACCGTGGCACGGCAGGCTGTCGGTCTGACCGGCTTTGCTGCCCGACTCGTCTATTACCTGCACAAACTCGGTGTACGAGGTCTCCATCGGCGCCAGCGCGCGCCAGTAGAGCGCTAGGGATAGCGTTTCCCCTGCAAGAACCTGCGTCTCCCCGCTTTCGACGGCGATCAATTCCACCGTGTCTCCCAAGCGCGGTCTCTCCTCCAAAGGGACAGTCGGCAAGCGGGAAGCGTCCAAGGGCAAGCCCGTTGCTGCAAAGTAATCCAGGCGCACGCCGCCGACCTGGAAGCGAGCAGCCGCCGGGTCCGGGTCACCCGCACCGACGGCCCAGATTGCGCTGTGCTGCGCATCCACACGCTCCTTCGCAGACACGCCCCACACCCACATCCGACCATCGTACGTATCCTGGAAGGCTTCGGTCCACACCGGCTCGGTCAGAGCCACGACTTCGCCACCTTGTTCCATTTTCGCCAGGGCGTCAGCGGCCTGGAAGACGTCGCCGCCTGGCGCGTAGCGAAGTAGCGACAGGAACGCGCCCAAGAATAGCAGGACGAACAGCGCACCCGTCACCCAGACACGGGACCGCTTGTACCAGGCAAGCCGCAAGGCCAGGATGGACTCGAGGGCGAGCCCCAGGCCTGTGAGCAATGCGATCCAGTCCACGGTACCGCCACGTGCCCAGGCCAGGTCCAAGTTCTCCGGGCGGAGGTAGGCGAGCTGTCTTAGCAGCGGGCTGTAGGCCACGGTAAAGAGGGTTGCCGGGTGGTATAGCCCCAGCTCGGCGTGGATCTCTTCCAGGTAGAGGTTGAAATCGACAGCCACGCCCAGGATCTGTATGGCCACACTGACAAGGATCAGCGCACCAAGCACCAGAGCCAGCGTTCGACGGCGGGACGCCGCCTCCAGGGCGGGGGCCAGGGCAAGGGCTGCAAAGGGCAAAATCGCCACAAGAAAGCGCGGACCCCAGGCGTGCCCCGCCCACCACAGATACCAGGGCGCGTAGAAGACCAGGTTACTCAGCACCGCTGCGGCGACCAGCAGCGCCTCGGCCCGGCGGCGTCGCCAGAGGGCGGGCCAGGCGACCAGCGCTGCGATGAGGATGGGGTTATACCAAAAGATGCCCTTGCCTGGACTGAATGTCAGACCGTACAGGCCCTCAAAGAACGGGGTGGCAAAGCGCTCCTCCGGCAGATAGCCGGTGGTCAGAGGGTTTCCAAAGCGGAGCCCATTGTACCAACCGGTGATCGCCAGGGCAGCCAACACCGGGAGCCCATACAGGATCACCGGCTTCAGCCATCGTTTCCAGTCACGCCCGTACCGGCGGTAGAGATAGATCAGCAGCAGCAGTCCAAGAAACGGCGCGACGATGGCATTGTTCAGGCGGGTCAACAGGGCAATGCCCAGGCCGGTGCCGGCCCACAGCACGCTCGCCACATCCTGCCTATCGCGAAAGCGAACCAGAAAGTAGAAGCTCATCATCAGACCCAGGCCAGCCAGCGGTTCGCTGAACAGATAGCGCGCATAGGGCCAGGCCATCGTTGCCAGGCCAAAGGCCAGGGCCGCAAGGAGTGAAACGATGGTACTATAGCGCAGGCGCCGCAGCAAGAGATAGACGAGCACGCCGGTGATGGCAGTGGTCACACCGTTGGTCAGCATGGCCATCTGCACATTGGGTAGCAGCTGCGATTGAAGAGCGACCCAGGTGAGGGGCAGCGCAGCCAGCGTGGTGCCGATCCCCTTGCGCGAGTAGAGGTGGCCATCAGGTCCAAAAGAACCTTGTTGCTCGCCCATCCAGCGGAGCAGTTCGACATCCCACGCGCCACGACGGGCCAGGCTGTCGGTGGCGGCTAGCATGGACATCTCGTCGCTGGAGTGGTAGACACCGCTGAAGGTCAGCAGATAGACGCTGAAAAGCACGGCAAAGAGACCCAGGGCTAGGGGACGATCGCGACGTCCGGTCATCTGGTGTCCCATCCCGAAAGCCGCCACTCATCCCAGTCGTACGCAGCAATGGGCGTGTAGCGCTCATCCAACCAGGCGTGGAGGGGAGAGTCAGGCGGAGCGTAGAGCCAGGTCTGACCGTGCCCGCGTACGGCGTGCTCCAGACGCAGCTCCCAGTCCGGGTACCACGAGTCGGTCTGGACCGAGATCAGGTCGAATTGCCGCTGCAGGAAGGCATAGGTGTCATCGAAGACGTCCTGCACACCAGAAGGCCCCTCCCCGCCGATGATTACCCGAGCGCCAGGAACCGCTTCACTCCTTAGCGCATCGATAAGGGGACGGTGCGCGTTGGCAGCCAGGCGATTCTCATAGTAGGCATCGTAGGCATAGGGCGTGGCTACCAGGCCAACGATCGCTAGCACTATCACGGCACCCAGGCAGAGGCTGCGGCTCTTGCGAGCTGAGATAGGCTGGCTCAGCGCAATACGTCCGTATTCAAGCGCCAACAGGATCAGCAACCCGGTTCGGGCCAGCACGGCGCATGTAAGCACCCAGGGCTGGTTGTGCAGCATGGAGAAGTACAAGGGGTCTTCCACAATATTGATGATGCTGAGCAGCAGGGCATAGGTGATGCCTCGCAGCCCTGGCAGCAACAAGATGACAAAGGGCAACAGCCAAACGAGATACTGCGGGCTGTAGCCCTTGAGATACAGGATCACCAGGTTCATAGTCAGTGCGGTAAAGGCCACAGCCCGCCGATCATCCTGCCAGTCAACACGGCGTGTCCAGAGCCAGAGGTAGAGCAGGCCAAAGCCGATCGAGATAGCAAGCCAGGGCAGAGTACTCGGGTGCTGGTTGGCCCCGGCCTCAGCCGGATCGAAGCGATTGGCTCCGCCTGGCCAACCCCACCAGGTGTATCCTTCCAACAGTGCCCAGACTGTCTCCCAGGAGCTCCGTTTGAGGTTGATGGCCCACGATGAGGCGAACAGCTCCGGATTGAGCAATGCAAAGGGCAGGGACAGGATGACGATAGTCAACAACGTGATTGCGATCAACAGCAACCGTTTCCGCCAGGTTGGCTCCCGCCAAAAGGCGACCGGGACGACGATCACGGACCATAGCTTGACCATGAAGCCCATCCCGGCGATGACAGCGCCCCCCGCCGAACGACGGAGCAGCGTCAGGTAGAGGGCCAGGAGGAGAAACGTCAACCCAAGAACATCAAACCGGCCTAGCATGACCAACAACGGCACAAAGAGCAGGCTATAGACCCAGGCCACGCGTATGGCAATCCTCTCGTCATAGAGCCGCTTGGCGATGAGATAGATCAGGATCAAGTTCACCGTCTCGGAAAGCAAGAGAACCATCGACAAGAGGATGCGAAACCAGAACCCAGGGTCGCCCCAATTGGGCAGCAGCAGGCCGAGGCGATAGACGGCTACCAGGACCCAAGGGAAGAGGGGAGGATACTCCATCCAGTAGTGGACGGATGGGTAGAAACCCTGGGAAGCATAGGAGGCCAGCAGACGGTAGATCTCAAAATCGGAGAGGGTAGTGATATAGCCCCCGGGCTTCATCAGCAACAGAACCATCAGCCGGAACGCCACAAAGGTGACGAGGACGTAGATGATGGGGCGATGACCCCGTGTCTTGGTCAGTTTAGCCTGCAATGTCGTGATCCCCTTCGAGGTGCTCGCCTAACCAGGGTCTAGTCGCCTTCCAGGAAACAGGCGATGCCGCGCGCTATCCCTTGGGCCACATGGTAGGCATTGTCTATCAGCAATTCCCGGTCTGCGCCCATGAACCCTATCTCGATGATGGCGCCCGGCGTGAGGGGATGGATCTCGTTGAAGGCATGATAGTCCCGCATGTCGTACGTAATGCTGTTTTGGTGAAAGCTCAATCCTGTCGCCGCGCCATACTCCCGGATCAGGCACGCAACCAGGCGGTCCTCTTCTTCTGGGATGGCGCTGGCGGCAACCCGGGCCACCTTGAACCCCGAGGCCTCGGGCACGTTGCACGCATCGGTATGGATCGACACAAAGACATCTGCCTCATACCCTTCAAGCTTTTCCGAGTACTCGGGCAGCAGCTCAGCATCATAGCCTTCGTACTGGAGGATGGAAACTACGCGAGCGGCAACATCCAGATTGATGACTACTTCCTGCAGCCCGTCGTCACAGATGGCACCGGAATCGCTCTTCCAGTGCCCGGCAACGATCCCGACCTTGAAGGCTGGTGACGTGGGGCTGGGAGTGGGACTGACTTTGGGCGTCCGGCTTGGCTTGGGGGTGCGGGACGGGCGCGGGGTGCGAGTCGGCTTGTCCGTGGCCGTCGCCACTGGGGTGCCGTCAGGTCCGAGATCCGGAGCGCTGGACGCCAGCCAGATCACGTACGAGATCCCCAGCAAAACAGCCACTGCGAACAGGCTGACGGCCCATCTAGGCCCGCTTGACGACTCGGTCAACTCCCCTCCGCTTGCTACGTGCAGGCGAGATCATACCCTCAAGTGCGGAATTAGTCAAACCGGCGAGAATCGCACCCTCAGGCGTGCTACTCCGTGCAGTCGACTAGATCAAATCAGGGGGCAGCCTGGGGCTGCCCCCTGGAAATACAGATCTTTCTGCATCCCGCCGCAGTGCTAGAGGTTTGCGAAATCCAGCCCCATCCCTAGATCGGGCAATGGCTCATCTTCCTCCTCCTTGCCAAAGTGGACGCTGGCTTCTTCCTCGCCAAGCACTTCCACCGACAGGGCAAGGGATTGGAGCTCCTTGACCAGAACGCGAAAGCCCTCAGGAATGCCTGGCTCCACGATCTGCTCGCCCTTGACGATAGCCTCGTAGGTCTTGGTCCGGCCCTGCACGTCGTCTGACTTGACAGTGAGCATCTCCTGCAAGGTGTGCGCGGCGCCATAAGCTTCCAGAGCCCACACCTCCATCTCGCCGAAGCGCTGCCCGCCGAACTGCGCCTTGCCGCCCAGCGGCTGCTGTGTAACCAGCGAGTAGGGACCTGTGGACCGGGCGTGGACCTTGTCCTCGACCAGGTGGGCCAGCTTCATCATCGAGATCACGCCAACGGTCACCGGCTGATCAAATGGCTCTCCGGTCTTGCCGTCATAGAGGACCATCTTCCCGGTGACGGGCATTGGCACGCCTGTTCGCTTGCTGAGCTGCATGGCCGCCGTGTGGATCTCGTCGTCGGCTTGGGGGTCGGTAGACAGATCCTCGGGCCAGGTCTGCCCTCTGATTTCCATCTGCTCTAGCATGTACAGGACCCATTCCCGCAGGCAGACCGTGCGCGCCCGCTCGCGGCGTCTGACTCGCTCATCCATCGGCGAAGGATCAAAGCTGAACGAGATGAGCCGGTCCGGATCGTAGCCGCGCTCGCGCAGCCATTCCAGCAGCACAGCCTGGCGGGCATAGTCACGATCGCGGATCAGAGTCTCGTGGTCGTAGCCGAGCTCCCCCACCCACTGCAGCAGGTAGAAGCCCAATACATCGCCGTCCGTCACATCCTCCGGCTCGATCTCTTGCTCTCCGGCCCAGGTCCATGCACGCTCCGTGAATATGCTCCAGGCACGGTCCATCAACCAGGCGCGCGCGAGCTCTGCCTGGATTTCGAGCTCGTCGGCCCCGTCAAAGACGGGCGAGACAGCTTTGAATCCCAGGCGATTGGCCGCCCATCCCAGGTGCGTCTCCAGGATCTGGCCGATATTCATTCGCGCCGGCACGCCCAGCGGATTGAGGATCAATTCCACAGAGGTCCCATCCGCCAGGTAGGGCATGTCTTCAATGGGCACCACCTGGCTGATCACCCCCTTGTTGCCGTGGCGACCTGCCATTTTGTCTCCCTCGGTCACCTTGCGGCGTTGCGCCACCATGACCCGCACCGTTCTTTCCACGCCCGCGGGCATGTCGCGGTGCTCTTCGCGGGAGAACTCTTTCACGTCGACGACGATCCCGTGCTCGCCGTGAGGAAGGCGCAAGCTAGAGTCCCGTACCTCGCGAGCCTTCTCACCAAAGATTGCCCGCAGCAGCTTTTCCTCTGGCGTCAGCTCGGTCTCGCCCTTTGGCGTGATCTTGCCCACCAGGATATCGCCGGGTCCCACCTCTGCGCCGACACGGATGATGCCGGTCTCGTCCAAGTCCTTCAGCGCATCCTCGCCCACGTTGGGAATGTCACGCGTAATCTCCTCGGGGCCGAGCTTGGTGTCGCGGGCCTCAACCTCATGTTTCTCGATATGGATCGATGTAAACTTGTCATCGCGCACCACTTGTTCGCTGATCAGCACAGCGTCCTCGTAGTTGCCCCCTTCCCAACTCATAAAGGCCACCAGGACATTCTGCCCGAGACCCAGTTCGCCGTCCTCTGTAGACGACGAGTCTGCAAGCACCTCTCCGGCTTCGACCCGCTGCCCCTTGAAAACGATCGGATGCTGATCCAGGCAGGTGCTCTGGTTGGACCGCTGGAAGCGACGTAATTTGTAGGTCCGGCGCCCGTCCTCGCCCTGCACCACGATGTTATCGCCAGTGACGCTGACTACCTCTCCTGCCTCCTCGGCGATGACGATCTGACCAGAGTCGATGGCCACCTGAGCCTCGATGCCCGTGCCGACCAATGGTGCCTGGGGCTGGACGAGGGGAACTGCCTGGCGCTGCATGTTGGAACCCATGAGGGCCCGGTTGGCGTCGTCGTGCTCCAGGAAGGGGATCAGCGCTGCCGTGACACCCACGATCTGCTTGGGCGACACGTCCATATAGTTCACCTTGCCGACGGCTTCTTCGAGGAACTCTTGCCTGTATCGCACCGAAACGCGGTCGTTGATGAATTGGCCTTGCCCGTCCAGCTCGGCATTGGCCTGAGCGATGATGAACTGGTCCTCTTCATCGGCCGACAGGTATTCGATCTGATCGGTAGCCATGGGCCGGATCCTGACCTCGGGTAGCACGGAAAAGAGGCCCTCCAGGCGCTCGGCCATTTCTTCATCCACCTGCTGGTTGGCCCTGGCAATCACCTCGCCGCTATCCGGATCGACGATCTGCTCCCACAGTGTCTTGCCCACAAGCCGCGCCTTGCGGTTGGGGACGGCATGAATTACTTTGCGGTATGGTGTCTCGATAAAGCCATAGTCATTGATGCGCGCATAGGTACCCATAGAGCCGATGAGGCCAATGTTGGGGCCTTCCGGCGTCTCGATGGGGCAGATGCGGCCGTAGTGAGAGTGGTGGACGTCACGCACATCGAATCCGGCTCTTTCTCGCCGCAACCCACCAGGGCCCAGGGCGCTCAGCCGGCGCTTGTGCGTCAACTCGTCTAGCGGGTTCGTCTGCTGCATGAACTGGGAGAGCTGGCTGCCGCCAAAGAACTCTCGCGTAGCAGCCACTACCGGACGCACGTTGACCAGCGAGATCGGCGTCATCTGCTCTGGCTCGCGAATACTCATCCGCTCTCGAACCACGCGCTCCATGCGCAGCAGACCGATCCGGAGCTGGTTTTGGATCAACTCGCCCATGGTCTTTACCCGGCGGTTGCCCAGGTGGTCGATGTCGTCGGGGCCCTCGATACCGTTGTTGATCTGGATCATCCGCTCCACTACTCGGGTTAGATCCTCAGGGGTCAAGGTGCGCTTTTCCAGGGGAATATCAAGCCCCAGTCGCCTGTTAAGCTTATGACGCCCCACCCTGCCCAGATCGTAGCGCCGCGGAGTGAATAGCAAGGATTGCAGGAAGCTGCTTGCGTTGTCCAGCGTAGGCGGATCGCCAGGGCGCAGCTTCTTGTAAAAGTCGATCAGGGCCTCGTCACTGGTCTTGTTCGGATCTCGCTCGATCGTGGCCTGGATGTATGGATGGTCGGTCATGATGTCCGACCGTTCGAAAAGGGCCTGTAGCTCCTCGTCAGTGCCAAAACCCACAGCCCGCAGCAGGATCGTAACCGGCATCTTGCGCTTGCGATCTACCTTGACCGACAACACATCACGCTTTGCCGTCTCAAACTCCAGCCAGGCACCCCTGTTGGGGATGAGCTTGGCCATGCAGAGCTCCCGGCCCGAGATCCGGTCCTCCACAACCGAGTAGTAGATACCGGGCGAGCGGATGAGCTGGCTGACAACTACTCGCTCGGCCCCGTTGATGATAAAGGTACCATTCTCGGTCATCAGTGGGAAATCGCCCATGAACACGTCTTGAGTTGTCCACTCGTCACTTTCTTTGTTCCACAGGGCGACCCGCACATACAACGGAATGGCAAAGGTGATGTCGCGCTCCAGGCACTCCCGTTGCGTGTATTTCGGCTCTTCGAAGCGATAGTCCAGCCCCAGCTTTTCATTGATCTCCTCGTTGAGACCAGGAAAGTGAAGCTCGAGGTTCCCGTTGAAACTCTGAATGGGCGAGATCTCGTCGAATAGCTCCCGCAGGCCCTCCTCCTGGAACCAATCGTACGATTGTAGCTGGACCTCAATGAGATCCGGCAGAGGTAGGACATCGGAAATGCGTGCGTACGACTTGCGTCGCGGTTGGTTGGACATTCGTTACACTCCTTGGAAACACAGTCTGGCACAAGCTCCGTGCTGTTGCCGGGCTGTTGATACACAGCTGCGCCTGCCGTTGTAAACGGGGATGCTTCCTCTGAGGGAGTAGCGGCCAGACATTCTGCACATTAGGGTTTGGCTCATACAAGCACGCAGCACAGTTACGGCCTGCTCCAGGCCGCGAATAGACATTATATCCACTTGGCATTCTCCTGTCAAATCCGTGAGGGGGTATGACCCACGCCCGTCTTTGACACCCATCCCCCCATCAGGTACAATCGTACTGCAACAGCCCATGGGGGCAGAGTGTCCGATTGGCCCGCCAGCGAGGGCCGGCCTGCCGCAAACGCGCAACCTATGACAGAGCCTGCAAGGCTACGACCGGTTCGAACTGCGTCCGGTGAAGGAGCCAAGCCAATGCCCACCGATGCTGCATACATTCCCACTATCAAAGAACTGCCAAGTAGCGAACGCCCTCGCGAGCACCTGTTGGAATATGGAGTTGGCGCCCTTTCTACTGCCGAGCTTCTCGCCATCATCCTCCGCACAGGCACCCGCGATGAGAACGTGATCCTCCTATCGCACCGGCTCCTGGCGCGCTTTGGCAACCTGGCTGGCCTGGTCCAAGCCAACACAGCAGAGATGATCTCCGAGCACGGGCTCGGCCCTGCCAAGGTTGCGCAATTGAAAGCCGCGCTCGAGCTGGGCAGACGCATGTTGGTCGAATCGCCTGAGGAGCGCCCCCAGGTCCGTTCCCCGGCCGATGCTGCCAATCTGGTAATGACCGAGATGGGACTGTTGGAGCAGGAACAGCTCCGGGTGATCCTGCTCGACACCAAGAACCGCGTTCTGACAACAACAACAGTCTACCAGGGCTCGCTAAACACCAGCTTGATCCGGGTCGGCGAGCTATTCCGCGACGCGATCCGGGCGAATTGCGCTTCGCTGATCGTGCTCCACAACCATCCCTCGGGCGATCCGACCCCCAGTCCCGAGGACGTCGCCGTCACCAGGCAGATTGTCGAGGCCGGCAAGTTGCTTGATATAGACGTGTTGGATCACCTGATCATCGGCCGGCAGCGGTTCGTGAGCTTGAAGGAGAGGGGGCTGGGCTTTGACTGATCGCGAAATGCCGGTGATCGCTGCCCTGTTCGATCTCGACGGCACGCTCTACACCGGGCACATCTGGCGGGATCTGGCCCGTCACCATTGGACTGCGCGCCGCCACAGGCGGTGGGTGGCAGCCTACCTGGCCTGGAATATGGCGCCTTACCCATTGTACAAGCTCGGGCTGCTCAGCAAGATGACCTATTTCCAGATCTGGGGCGAGACCATGGGTTGGCTGCTGCGAGGCTGGCGGCTGGCCGAGGCGCAGACTCTCTTTGACAGACTGGCAGACGAACAGGTAGCGCCCAATGTGCGCCCCGAAGTGCTGGATCGCCTGGCTTGGCACAGGGAGCAGGGCCACTTTGTGGCGCTGGTGTCGGGCACGTTCGCGCCATTGCTGGAAGTGATTGCGCGCCAGCTCGGCGTGGAGCACGCGATTGGCACTCCGCTGGAGGTTCAAGATGGACACTACACAGGACGCATCCTGCGGCCGCTATGCCAGGGCGAGGGAAAGCCGGAGCGCGTGCAGACCTATCTTGCCGCCCGGGACCTGGAGGTCGATTGGTCAGCTAGCCATGCCTACGCCGATCGTGACACCGACATATCCATGTTGAGCATGGTTGGCCAGCCTGTGGCAGTCTATCCAGACGAGCTGCTCTTGGCCCACGCGCGTGCCGAAGGTTGGCCCATCCTAGGAGGAGCAGAGTCGTGAATCGTTGGCGTGATCTGATCGTGGCGAA
>JBFFCR010000051.1:0-13655 GCA_041559855.1 Anaerolineae bacterium
TAGGCGCAAGCGTGGGGCAGGTTGGCCTCTTTTTCACCCTCGCCTCTATTCTCCCACTGGTTTTCCAGTTGTTCGGCGGGTGGCTGTCGGACTCGATTGGGCGGCTGCAGGCCATAGCTATTGGCAGTGTGGGCGGCGTGCTGTCGTACGGGTTCTATCTCCTTGCACCGTCATGGGCCTGGTCTCGCTGCCTGCGCCGTGGATCGGGGCCAGGCTGTGGGAGGCCATTAGCCCGATCTTTCCTTTCTACGTACCCTTGGTGGCGATGGCGGCTGTGCTGCCCGTGATGTGGTTCAAGTTCAAGCTTCCCCCTGGATCTGGGCAGAGCACGGACCAGGCCGCAAGCACTACCGCCGAATCCGCTGCGCCCTAGGCGCGCAGCAGCGATTAGACAGGTTGCACAAACGTGCCGTTCTGCAGGTCCCAAAGTGCCTGGCGGATCTCCTCTCGCGTGTTCATGACAAAGGGGCCGTGCCGAGCAACTGGCTCGCCCAGGGGCATGCCCGAGACCAACAAGAGCCGGGCGCCTTGCTCAAGAGCACTGAACTCTACATAATCCCCGTCACCAAAGACAATGAGCCTGGGGTGCGCCACAGCGCTATACTTGCCCTGTTCTGTGGCAAACCGTCCCGTGCCCCGATAGAGATAGGCAAAGGATGCATGGCCCCGGCTGATCGGATGGGCAAACGAGCCATTGGGTGGGATCGCAAGGTCCAGGTAGGTGGGATCGGCTGCAATCTCGGTGACCGCACCCTGGATTCCGTCGACTGTCCCGGCTATGATCCGGATCCTGGTCCCGTCATCACGTTCGATCTCGGGGATCTGGGCCGACGCAATCTCCTGGTAGCGCGGGCGCGTCATCTTGAGCTTGGCAGGCAGGTTCACCCACAGCTGGAAACCCTCCATGCGACCGTCCTGGGGGCGTGGCATCTCCTCGTGCATGATCCCGCCCCCTGCTGTCATCCACTGCACATCTCCCGGACCGATGGTACCCTCGTTGCCCATGCTGTCCCTGTGGGTCACCCTGCCGTCGAGAACATAGGTCACGGTTTCGATCCCGCGGTGAGGGTGCATCGGAAAGCCGGCTAGATAGTCCTCGGGATTGTGCGAACCAAAGTGGTCAAAGAGCAAGAAGGGATCGACATAGTCGAGCTCTGGCAGGGCAATGCTGCGCTTTAGCTTGACACCGGCTCCCTCGAGGACAGTGCGCGGTTCGATGAACCTCAGCACATGCCGGGACTGCACCTCGTTCCTGCTGCCTGTGTTGTCTTGCTTGCCTATGCTCATACCGTCGTTTCCTCCATTTTGATAATGCTAAACACACTTATAACGACAGTATACCACGGGCTGGGACTATTGTCAATAGCCTTTGCCAATGGCAAAGTATCCAGTCCGACGGCAAAGCCGGGCTGGACTGGGCTACCTAGACCACGCCCCGGACCCGCAATTCTTCCACCGAGGAGGCGTCATAGCCAAGCTCGGCAAGGATCGCGGCGGTGTGCTCGCCCAACTGAGGGGCCGTGGTTGGCGCCGTCCTGTGCTGGCTCGAGAGGCGTACCGGGGGTCGCAACCCCACCTCATCCAGCATGTCCAGAGCCTGTACAGGGACAGAGGCCAGCGCTTCTTCAAGCGTATATACCGGTTGGCAGCAGGCATCGGTACCGGCCAGTATCTCCAGCCACTCTTGCCGCGTCCGGCTGCGAAAGAGCGTGCAGAGCTCAACGTAGGCCGGTTCGCCGGGGAGGGCGGGCGCGTACTGCTGCCCCAGCAGGTCTTCCCGCCCGATCGCCTGGCAAAAGGCGATCCAGAACTGCGGCTCCAGAGCCGAAAGCGACATGGTTTTTCCGTCGCGGGTCTCGTACAGATTGTAGCACACCAGCCCCCCGGATAGCAGCCCCGTGCCCCGCACTGCTGGCTCGCCGCCCTGCAACTGGGACACGGCCAATGGCACCAGGGAGAGGGCCGCACCCAGCAGCGAGCCGTCCACCCGCTGGCCTACACCCGAACGCTCCCGTTCTAGCAGCGCCATGAGAATGCCGATGGCAGCCCACAGCCCGCCCGACAGATCGGCCATCTGAACGCCAGGCATGGATGGCTGGCCGTCCTGCGGACCGGTCAGGTCGAGCACGCCCGCCAAGCCGAGGTAGTTCAGGTCGTGCCCCGCCCGCTGGTGGTAGGGACCGGCTAGGCCATATCCGCTGAGCGAGCAATAGACGAGACGTGGGTTGGTCTCGGCCAACTGCTCGTATCCCAGGTCCAGCCGTTCCATCACACCGGGGCGAAACCCCTCCAGGAGAACATCGGCGGTCTCGACCAGTTGCATCAGGATCACCCGTCCCTCATCCGTCTTTAGGTCTGCGGTGAGACTCTTCTTTCCCCTGTTGAGGGCGTGGAAGAGAAACCCCTGGTCCGTGCCGGGAACCAGGGGTGGCAAATAGCGCACCCAGTCGCTGCCGTCTGGGGGTTCAATCTTGATTACCTCAAAGCCGAAATCGGCCAGGACGCGAGAGCAGTAGGGACCGGGCAAGAGCCTTGAAAGGTCGAGTACGCGCATCTTTTTCCCCCTGAACCCACACCTATGTCTCTGCAGAGCGCCCCGAGGCCGCGTGCCCGCTCGCTACGCTGCCAGCCGCTGCCGGATCTCCTCCGCCTCCCGGACCATCGCCGCGATCACGTCGGCCACCGGCCGGACCTCGCGCACGATGCCGATGCTTTGGCTGCAGGCCAGCACGCCGGCCTGCACGTCGCCGCCCTCGATCATGCGCTTGGTCTCCGTGCCAGCCACCAGGGGCAGGATCTCCCACATGTCGCCCTGGGCGGCCTCCAGGTCGGCAACCTTCTGCGCGGCCTCATTCTTCCAGGCGCGCACCGAGTTGTGCAGCGAGCCCAGGATCGGCAGCGTGTCCAACTCAGTGGCGGCGATGAGTGCTTGCTTTACACTTTCATGGATCGGGCATTCCTCCGTGACCAGCAGCCGCGTGCCGATGGTGACGCCCTCAGCGCCCAAGGCCAGCGCTGCCAGGAACCCACGCCCATCGGCGATGCCCCCCGCGGCGAGCACCGGCACGTCGAGCAGATCCACGACGCAGGGCACCAGGGCCATCGTCGACAGGCCCAGCTCGCCGATGTGACCTCCACCCTCTGTGCCAAAGACGGTCACGGCGTCCACGCCGGCATTCTGCGCGCTCAGGGCATGGCGTGCGCTGACACACTTGTGCATAGTCTTGATCCCGGCCGCCTTGAGCCTTTGCAGCAGTTCCTCAGGGGGGCGGTGCCCGCTTGTCTCCACCACCTGCATTTTCTCGTCTAGGATGACCTCCACGTACAGCTCGTTGTCGATGGTGCGCAGTGCCGGAAACAGGCTGAGGTTGACACCAAATGGCTTGCCGGTGTGCGACTTGACCTCGCGGACGGCCTGGCGGAACTCGTCCTGGCTGGGGTACATGGCCGAGGCCATCATTCCCATGGCTCCGGCATTGGAGATCGCTGCCACAAAGGCCGGCCCCGAGACGTGCATCATGCACCCGCCGACAATGGGGTACTCGATTCCAAACAGCTCGGTGATGCGTGTTTTGAACATGGCTAGACTCCTCTGTCTTACTCCGCCGACTTGCCTACGCAGCGGGATGTTCCGGCCCCGAGAGATAGTGATCCAATTGCCCCAGGGCTTCCGGGAAGGAGAGACGGCCCAAGCCAAAGCGCACGTGCCCGTCGCCATAGCCGAGACCGCTGCTGGGTAGCAACAGGACGCCCTGTTCCGCCAGCAGCCGTTGGCAGAACTCCCGCGCCGACCCGCTGCGCACGCCGGCCAGGGCCACTGACCCCGCCTGGGGCCGGTTCCAGCGGAACACGCCACGCCACCGCTCGAAGAAAGGCTCTGCCAGGGCCAGGTTGTCCTGAAGGATCTGAACGCTCCGTGCGACCAGTGTCTCGCCAATGCCGAGCGCGATCTGTGCCAGCGCCTCGCTCGGCGCACTGGCACAGATGGTGGTATAGTCCTTCCAGCCCAGGATGCGATCTCGCAGGGCCACATCCTGCAACGCCAGCCAGCCAGCGCGCAGGCCAGGCAGGCCGTGCGTCTTGGACAGGCCGCTCAGGGTGATGGCGCGTTCGTACTGGTCGCAGCCGGAGGGCAGGCGGGCAGACGGATCGAGCTCCAGCCCGCGATACATCTCGTCGGAAAAGAGCCACGCGCCAGCCCTGGCGACCAGTTCGATCAGGGACCGCCATTCGTCGTGCGTGGGCAGGATCCCGGTGGGGTTGTGCGGAAAGTTGACGACAACCAGCTTGGTGCGCGGTGTGAGCAGTCCCTCCAGGGCGGCGAGGTCCAGTCGCCAGCCGCCGGGCCCGTCTGGTGGTTCGGGAGTCTCTGTCAGAGGCCAGCGTGTGACGCGGCAACCGAGATAGGAGGGCAGGTTGGCCAGCGAATCGTAGCCAGGCGATAGCACGATCACCTCATCGCCAGCCTCCAAGAGCGCGTGCATCGTCACAAAGATGCCTTCCTCCGGCGCCGACAAAAAGATCACGCCTTCACGGCTCACATGCTTGTACCCCTCGGCGATGAGGCTTCGCAGCGCGGGAGCCCCCTGGGCCTCGGTGTAGCCCAGCCACAACTGGCCGAGTGAATCCTGCGGAACCTCCGCCAGGCGCAGCAACTCCTGCACCGCCAGCGCCTCGCAGTCGGAGGCGCAGAGCAGGTGAGGGGCAGTGAACTCGTGTACGGCAAAGAATCGCTCGGTGAAAAAGGGCTCGATCTTCATGCTACCTCCTACCCGGGCACATCGATGCGCCGCGCTACCAGCAGACCCTCCTCCAATTGCGCCACGAGGGCAAAGTCGAAAAGGTCGCGCTGCAGGCAGTAGACCGGATCCGCGGGCGGATAGTGGGTCTGGTCGCCCCGGAGAAACTTTTGCGTGCACTCGTGCTTGACGATCCGTCGCAGGGCGGCAGTGTGATCGTAGGGCGCTCCGGTTAGCATATGCTCGAGATAGCTGGCGCATGCCTCGTCATCGGGGGTGCATGCCTGACCACCGTTGCCCATGGCAACCAGCGTAACCGTGTCTGGCGGCGGGGAGTGCCCCAACAGGTAGCGGGCGGTGGCGCGGGCAGTGACATAGCTACCCAGGAGCACCTGGTCGGCTCTGCGTGCGGCGGTGACGGCTCCTGTGACGCCAGCGGATGTCCGCTGGGCCACCACCCGCCCGGCAAACAGGTCGCGGCCTGCCGTCAGGATGCGGCTCGGCGAGTTGCCGAGATCGAAACCAGAGACCATCTGCCCACCCACCTCGCCCACAGCCAGGGCGTCCCTCTCCGCCTTGAATCGCAGGGCCTCCTCGGGGTCGGCCACCAGCACGATCTTGTGGGCGCCCAGGTGCATCATGAACGCGGCTGAGCTAAAAGCGCGCAGCACGTCGATCACGACGGCTATCCCCTCAGCGTCCCGGGCGCCGCTCAGCAGGCTTTTGCGAAGAACGGGCAGCGTGGTCCCCATGCTATGGCTGGCGCCTCCTACTCGCGCAAGATGAGGGGCAGGTAGGCCCGCACGATTGCAGTAGGCGGCCAAACCTCATCTGCCCCCAGATCCGGCAGGCCCCAGGGGCGTGGCTGGCCGTCCATGTCGGTGTGCACGCCGGTCACCACTCCCTGATCCAGCGCTGCGCTGCCCTCTCCGATATGATAATCCCAGGTCACGGGATCCACAAAGGCCGGATTCCCGTAGAAGTTCAGGCTGCCGATCTCTACAGTCCCAACGGTATCCAACGTGGCGTTCCCGTACCACAGCGTGGCCTCCAGTGTGACTGCGCCGCCAGATGCTTCAAGAACGCCGATCTCATGCCCGGAGATGATCGTGTTCGTCAGAAAGGCCACGGCGTTGGTCACATAGATGCCGTGCCCGAGCCCGCCGATATTGTCGGCGATGGTTACGTGTGTCAGCCGCTCTCCCTGGGAATTGTACGGGCTGTTCTCGACCCCAAACCACAGCCCGCTGCCCTGGGTCCTGGCGTGGTTGCCCGCGATCAGATCGTTGTTGAACGAGACTGCTGCATTGTCTCCCGTCCATACACCCCCACCCCAGCCGTTGACCCCGGCAGTGGTGCTGAGGGTCGCCGTGTTGCTGATGATCGCGTTGCTGTCCAGCGTGGCGGTGGTCTTGCAGAAAGAGACGCCGCCGCCGTAGCCGTTCCCGACGGTGTTGGCGATGTTGCCAAGGATGGTGTTATTTCGAAGGGTGACAGGACCGCTGGTGCAAAAGTGCACCCCGCCCGATATCCCTTCGTCACCCCCGCTGGCGATATTATAGAGCACCCGGTTCCTTTCAAGCCATGCATCGCTGAGGAAGATGTAAACGCCACCGCCTCTGCTGTCGCCGCCAGTGCGCCCACCAATGTTGTACTGGATCAGATTATCCAGCAACTCGACCTGGTAGTGGTTCGCGAACATGCCGCCCCCCCAACCGTCCGCAATAGGGCTGCCCTCGTTGCCCTGGATGGTGTTGCCGAGCAGGCTCGCGCTGAAAAGGCCTGGAGCGTCGAGGCTATTGAGATCCGCGGGGGCGCTAGAAGGCTCCGGGACCTCGCTGCCATCCAGATACAGGCCGCCGCCATAGCCATCTTCCCAGTAGCAGGCGGTGTTGCTCATCACCTTGTTCAGGGAGAGGATCGCGTCGCCATGGTCGAGGTACAGCCCGCCGCCATAGCTCGGAAAGTTCACGCCTGCAGTGTTGCTCACGATCTCGCTGTTCATCAGCTCCAGGAAGCCACCTCGGGCATAGAGGCCGCCCCCGAAACCGCCCCCCAGCGGGGGTTCGCTCCCAGGGACCGTGCCGGTGATGCTGGCCGTGCTGCTAAAGATCACGCTGCCGCTGATGGTGACGGTCGCTGTGAGGATGTACAGCCCGCCGCCCGCATCCCGGTTGTCTGGTCCGCCGCCCAACCCGGTGGCGTTTCCATCCTCGAAGCGGAGACCTTCCAACAGGATGCCGTGTGTGGGCGTGATTACCATCACGCGTCCCTGCCCTTCGGCGTCCAGCGTGGTGGGGTTGGCGTCTGGGTTGGAGGTGGTCCAGTTAGCCGTGGTGTAGCCTCCCCGGATAGTGACCGATTTGTCTAGGTAGACCATCTGGAACAGCCCATCCTGCTCGTGCATATCGGTGTACACGCCGCTGGCGACCCGGATCTCGTCGCCTGCCTGGGCCTGGTCCACGGCGTACTGCACCGTGCGGCAAGGGGTGTTCGCGGTCCCACAGCCGGGCGTGTCCTCACCCGTCGTCGCCACGCGGATGATGCCTCCGTCAAGCTGTTCCGGCTCCCCCAGCGCGGAATCGCTGGGCATCGCTTGTACCTCACGCGAGATGGGGCCTCCCACCAGCCACACCATCGCGACGATCACGCCTAGCGCCAGTGCCAGCGTGATCACCAACGCGCGGTTTGCAGCCCCAGACCCGTCGCGATGCCGGCGCACCCGCGGGTCTGTGCTACCTCGCATGTTGCATGTTCTCCTGTCGGCAGTCTATGGTGCACCTCCTCTAAGCATGGTGTTCAGCATGGTCGGTTACCGGCGTGTGGGCGTGAAAATGTCCGAGCTGGTGCATCCGGTTGTGCAGGCTGCGGTGCGCCGACGTCAGGACCAGCCGCATGCGCTTGTAGGTAGCGTCCTCTGCCCGCGTGCCCACGGTGTCCAGGTAGGCGAGGACGCCCTCGATCTGTTCTAGGATGGTGACAGCATCGGCTGCCGCGAGCATGGGCGAACCCTCGACCGAGATCATCACCGGCGAGGAATGGGCAGCAATGATCTCGGGTTTGTCAGCATAGTGCCCCCGCACCAACAGCGCCAGCCACGAGCTCTTGTCCACCTTGACCGGCCAGTGCCCGCTCCCCGCCTCTGGCGGGACCGCCACGCTCTCGCGGATCTCGCCGTTCACCACCAGCTCGACGCGCGATATGGGTACCGTGGCGCTGGCGACTTGCCAAACCACGTCGACCGTGCCGCCGTTCGCGGACATCTCGATCCGGCTGCCCATGGGGTGCCCATCCACTGTCAAGTCCAACAATGGCCCGTAGGTCACAAAAGTCTCGGCCCGTCGCACGGCGTCCATCCAGGACTCGTAGGTGAAAGGCTGGTCCGGCTCGAGCCGGGCATAGGTCCGCACCGTCCCCACAGCGGTGTTGGCCGACATCTTGTCTGTGCCGCCGACCGCTGCTGTCAGGTACCCGCAGTTGAGGTAGCGATACCAGTCCGAAAGCGAATAGGGATCGATGCCCCTATAGAGATATTCCCAAGCCGTCATCTCGACAGCATCGATCTCTTCGCTGACGATACTGGCTGCCGCCTCTGCGCGCGGGTTGGGAAAGTGAGGGAGGACGACCACCCCGCCCTGCTTCTTGCACTGCCTGGCCCATTCGGTCAGCAGGATCTCGATCGGAGCGCCGAGGGCTGATTCGTTCGGCCCGCCTGTTGTCATCGGCGCGATGATCCGGCCGCCGTAGCCCAGCAGCGAGATGTGGCCCAGCACATGCTGGCGGTTCTCAGTGCCCACGCGCACCAGGTACTCGCCGTTGCCGCCTGCCTCCCTGGAGCCCCAGGTAGTCTTGCCATCAAAGTCACCGACGTTCGTCATCAATTCGCCCCACTGGCTGGCGAGGAGATTGATCACGTTCACGCCCTCGGCAGAGCCTTCCAGCAGGGCAGATGTGGGTGAGAGAAAGTGGACGTGGGTGTCAGCGGTGACCCATCCCTTCTCGCGCCACGGCAACACCTTTTCCAGTTCGACCACGATCACGTCGGTGTCCACTGTCACCTCGACGATGGTGCGCACGGGCCGGATCTCGAATCCCTTGGACACCTCTACGTACACCCTGCCCAGGGGTAGATCGAGGACCGCCTCCCCCGGGATGTAGGTGCAGGAGTGAGGCTGGAAAGTATTCCCATACCAGGTGCCCTCGTGCAAAAAGTCCACACTATAGTCCTCGAACCAGGCCGTATTGAGGATGCGGTGGCGATCCACCGGCGCGAGGTACTCCCCCCATTCGCCGTGAACATGCGACTTGACCGGCACGCACTGGCCGCTGTCGCGCTCGATGGCCCGCAGGGTCACGCGCCGCGTGGCGGGAGGGATCGGCTGCAGCCGGGGTGATGGCTGGGCTCCCTCTACCTCTGTAACTGGCATCGTGTGGCCACTGGACAGGTGGAACTGGGCGTCAGCATGGGCCGTATACTCGATCAGTACCTCCCTCTCGGACTGCTCGGGGTTTCGATTATTATAGGTTTCTGACCAGACGGCATTGGGGTAGATCAGGCGCGGCGTAGCCGAGATGACCTGGCCCATGTCGAGCTGGATCTGTTGGAGCAACCCGCGCTCATCCAGATCAGGGTGAAAGGCCTCTCCTTCAGGCAGTGTCAGGCACGCCTTGCGCCGCGTCCGCCAGCGCAGAGGCTGATCCGACGCGCTTCCTGCCGTGATGGCAGACAGCACAACGATGCCCGAGACCGGTTCCAGGCACACGCCAACGATGGCCTTCTCCGGATGGGGGTTCTGCCAGGCCCACAGCCAATTGACCCACGGACCGCTGTCTGCGGCATGTACGCGGGTCAGCAGGTTTCCCCAGTCCTTGGCAAGCTGCTCGTGGGCGAATCTCTGGGTGCGCGGTTTGCTCTGTGCGACCGCCTCAAAGCAGCACTCGCCCCAGCGCCGCTGAAAGGCGCCGAGCTGAAACCGGCGCAGGATCGGGACACGGTGCTCTGTGCCGTCCTGGTAGAGGATGACATAGTCGGCGGCGTGTTCGCCAAGCTGCCCTTCCCCGCGCATCGGCGAGATGAATTCGTCCGAAATGGATGCCACTGGGCGGCGATCCGATGCATGCATAAAGACCAACCACCCCGCCAACGTGGGATCCAGGTCGACAGTCAGGGGTTCTTGCGCGACCGCCGCTACGTCTCCGATCTCAAAGGGGATGCCCCAGCATACGCACGCGCCGCCCGGCGCGTGCTCCAGGGCAGCCGCCATTTCTTCCGAGATACCGAGTTCTGCCAGCTGTGAAAGCGCCATGTTGCCCGTGAAGGGCAACGGCGTGAATCGATCCGAGCTTGGTCCATCCTGTACGCTTGGCATCTTCTATACCTCAGCTTCTGGTAGGGGGGCGCCGCAGGTTACGAGCATGCCCGTGGGCATCTGCCCCGTTTCAAATCTGTTCCTTCAGAAAGCCTGTGTAGCGCTCGAATACCGGCGCAGCTTGCTTCTTGAGGATCATCGGCCCCATATGGGTGACACCCGCGAACTCCACCAGTTCGGCCTGGTCCAACAACTGGGCCAGCTCGCGCGACATGTGCACGGGGGTTGTTGAGTCAGCCGTCCCGTTCAGCAAGAGGAGCGGCACGCCCTGCACCTGGCGCAGTCCTTGGGCAAAGGCGTCGACCTCCTCCGCGATGTCGCCCACGTAAAAACGGAACAGGTCTACCATGGTCTGGATAAAGGTGCCCTCCAGGGCGGGATAGATCATGCGCCGCATGACCAGAGCCCGCACCCGCTCCATGAGCGTAAGGTCCTTGTACTCCTTGGAGAACATGACGGGCACATAGACCCGATTGACGACCTCAGTGTAGTTGGAGCGGCTGATCCGCTCGGGCCACAGCTGCCTGATCTCCTCCAGCGCCGCCAGTCGCTCCTGGAAAGAGGCAAACACCCCTGTCAGATCCCTGGACAGCACGTTCGGGTTGCCCAGCCCGCAGAGGCTTAGGGCGCGCTCGCGGTGGCGGATGAGAAACGCCTGGCCCACCAGGCTGCCCTTGCTGATGCCAAACAGGTGAACCCGATCTACCGAGAGGGCATCGAGCAGGTCGCGCAATTCGTCTGCCAGATCGAGCATGCGAAAGGGCACGGTCTTGGCCGAAGAGCCGCCAACCCCAACATAGTCGTACTGGAGAAACCGCACGCGGCCGTTCAAGGCGTTCTGCATCAGGGGCAGGGCCTGCATGTCCCACTGGTGGTAGTTAAACACTGAACCGTTAATCAGCACGACGGTGTCGGGTCCATCCCCGCGCCATTGATAGGCAACTGTGCCGCGTCCTGCAAGCTCGACTGTGGGCATTCTCCGCGCTCCTTTCCCTGCTCCCAGGGCAGCTCGTGTGCTCTACTGTGATTCCTCTTTCACAGCCCCGGCTTTGTCCTCTTCCTCATTGTCATCCCAGCCGATGATCCATACGCACAGACCGGCGAGCAAGATCGTAGCCACAATAAGGGCTGCCCACTGCGACACTGCCAGGCCAACGTTTCGCGCCGACACGATCAGAATGACCACCATTCCCAGCGCCAGCACGGCCCAGGCGGTCAGTCGCGGATGTTTCGATACCAGGCTCTTTAGTTCATCCACCTTTCGGGTCTCCTTCCGGGTGCAAGCCAGCACCCCGTTGCAGGTTCTCTGCCTATACTGGGGCCATCACCATCCGGTCCCGGAGCTCTTTGACCATGACCTCCGGCACGTTGCCGGTCAGATCGCCCAGCACTTCCTGCCAGATGCGGTGCAGCTTTTCCCGTGTTCTGAGTTCGTATCCCCGCTGGCGGAGCAAGCTTTGTGCCTCCTCCGCGGCCTGGGACGGCAGCAGCACGACATTGGCCTCGCACATCAGGATCTGCGCCTCGCCTTCGATCGTCTCCAACAACTTGCTGCCCGCATCGGGCCAGTACTCGGCTGGCTCAACGTGGAACACGTCTGTGACGGCCAGCAGGTTCTCGGCCTGCCAGGCTGCCACCCCTACCACGGCGTCCTCACGCGTCGCAACCCACAGCCCCTTGCCGTAGAACCACTCGGTCACCTCGGCCTCACTCACGGGCCCCGTGGACCGCGGCACGCCCTGCATCAGCCTCACGATCCCGTCGAGATCCTGGAGCCTGGCTCGCCGCACCTGCTCAGTCAAGGCCCTGCTCCTTGAAATGCAGTTCCATAAAGACCTCGTCGTGGTATACACCGTCGATCTTGGTCTGACGGCGCAGCACCCCCCTCTCCTCAAAGCCCAGCCCGCGGTAGTAGGTCAGCCCCAGCTCGTTGTCCGCCATCACATAGATGACCACCTTTTCGTAGCCATGCTCCCGGGCAAAGGCGAGTGTCGCCCGCGCCAGCCTACGCCCGATCCCGCGCCTCCGGAACTCGGCGTGGACATAGGAGCCCATGTGGGCGACGTGCGCCATCGTCGACGTGTAGCTGACAAAGGGCTCGATCACCTGAAATCCCACAATGTGCCCTGCCACCTCGGCGACAAAGAGCTCGCTGCGCGGCCTCAAGCTCTGCAGGAATGCCTGCTCCGCTTCCGGTGTAAAGTGTCCCGTCAGGGCCGTGTGACGACCTTCAGTGATGACACTGTTGAGCACCTCTGCGACACCCGCGGCGTCCTGGAGGTCATCACGCCGTACTGGGCGGATTGCAACCTCGCCCTCGAACTGATCCGCCGGCAAGTTGGCGAGCTTTGCCTGGCTCGCCCGGATCTCTAGCCACGCTGCCTGGACCTTTGCGCGCAGTGCGTCCAGATCGCCGTCATTGGCGATTACCAGATCGGCCGCCGCTGCTTTCTCCTCCTGGGGCGGCTGAGCGTCCACCCGCAGGGCTGCCTCCTTCTCAGGTAGCCCCCTCGCGTTCACCAGCCGCGCGATCTGGAGCGGGCGCGGGGCAGTCACTACCCACAGCGCATCGTAGTGGCGATGCATCCCGGCCTCGATCAGCTTGATGGCCTCCACCACGATCACACGCTCGTCGGCCTCCATGATGCGCCGGGCTACCTCGGTAGTCGTCGCCGGATGAACGGCCGCCTCCAGGCGCCGGAGCGCCTCCGGGTCGCGAAAGACGATAGCGCCCAGTTTACCCCGATCGACGGTGCCATCAGGGGCCAGGATCGTCCGGCCAAAGGCGCTGACCACCGCTTCGTAGGCCGGCCCGCCGGGAGCCATCACCTCGTGCGCGACCTTGTCGGCGTCGATCACGCGTGCCCCCAGGGCGGACAGCATCCGGGCTACCTCGCTCTTGCCGGTGGCAATGTTGCCGGTCAGCCCAATCAGAGTACGACGCTTGTCCATCCCGTTGCCATCCTGCTCAGATCCTACTCACGAGGCCAATACTGCCCAGCGGTCCATCTGCTCGTGCAGCCGGGCTTCTATCTCGGCATAGATGGTACCCAGTTCATGGATGCGCATCGCCTGCTGGGCCTCGCTGGCTGCGGCGATCTCATCGTGAAGCGCCTCGAGCTGCGTCTCCAGGCGGTGGATCTCCGCTTCGACCTCGGCCGCTTCTTGCTGTCGTGCCTCCTGTTCGCGACGGGCGCGCTGTTCCTCACGCCGCGTCTGGCGTTGATCGGTGCTCCACTTCTCCCTGGTATGGCGTGCTTCGGTTTGTGGTTCTTCGCGGTTCCTGGCGTCCACGTATTCAGCCCAACCGCCGGGGAATGCCTCCAGGGATTGCTCCCCCGGGTCGATGATCCATAGCTGGCTGGCCAGCCGGTCCACCAGGTACCTATCGTGGGTGACCAGCACGATGGTGCCAGCAAAGCCATCCAATACCTCCTCCAACACCTCCTGGCTGGTGATATCCAGATGGTTGGTCGGCTCGTCGAGTAGCAAAAAGTTGGCGCGCTGCAGCACCAGCTTGGCCAGCGCCACCCGGCTCTGTTCCCCA
>JBFFCR010000052.1:0-13644 GCA_041559855.1 Anaerolineae bacterium
GAACAGGGTGCCGTGCTCGCGACACAGGCGCTGTGCCTCAGGCAAGTAGCCGTCGGATGGGATGTAGACGCCCTTGCCCTGGATAGGTTCCACGACAAAGGCAGCCACGTCGCCCTGCCGCAGTTCACGCTCCAGGCTCTCCAGGTCGTCCATCTCTACACTGACAGCCCCGGGCATCAGTGGCTGGAATCCCTGGCGAAACTGGGAGCCGCCATTGATCGACAGGGTACCCAGGGTCAATCCGTGGAAGGCATGGTCCAGGCAGAGGACGCGCGGGCGGCCGGTGGCTGCCCGCGCAAACTTGAGTGCTGTGTCCACAGCGTCTGCGCCCGAGTTGGCAAAAAAGACGGTATCCAATCCCGGAGGCATCCTCTTGACCAACTCCTCAGCCAGCAAGCCGGCCAGCAGGGGACAATCCATCTTGACGAGATTGGGCCGCGCCATGTTCAGCAGTTCCTGCATGACCTCTGTGACGACGGGGTGACCGCGCCCCAGGTTGAACACGCTGTACCCGGACAACAGGTCCAGATACCGGTTCCCCTCGGCGTCCCACAGGTATGCACCCTCGCCGCGGGTGTAGATCTTGTCAAAGCCGATGATCGCTTGCACCCGGGCCAGGCTGGTGTTGAGGTACTTGCGGTGCAGAGCGTATTGCTCGCCTTGCCGTTGGGCGACATGGTCGGCCAAAGAGTATGCCATGGTACCCTCCTTGCACCCTGTGATCTGGCCAGGGGCTGGGCCTGCTCCAATATCCTAGGCGGACGCTTCCATGAGTGATCTCAGTGTCGGAAGGATCTGCTGGCCGTCGGCGGTGTCGTATAGATTGTGCTGCTCTCCTGGATCCTCGCGCAGGTCAAACAGCCAGGGCCGCCGCCCCCGCTCGAACTCAACGTATTTGTAGCGACTTGTCCGCACGCCTGTGTACGAGGGCGTGTTCTCGGGAAAGTAGCGCCAGAACTCGAGCAAAAAGTGCTCGCGTCCCTCCGCGGTGCCAGCAGTGAGGCACGGGACCAGGCTTTCCCCATCAACCTCCTGGGGAATGGGGAGCCCCGCCAGTTCCAGCAGGGTCGGCGCAATGTCCAGGTTGAGTGCAATCTGCTGCCTGCGTCCCCCGGGGTCGGGTATCAGCCAGGGAGCGCGTACGAGCAAGGGAAGCCTGATCGACTCCTCGTAGGGCTCGCGAATGCCGTGGCAGTCGTGTGTGCCCCATTGCATGCCATTGTCGCCCATGTAGATGACCACCGTGTTTTCCCGCAGGCCCGCCGTGTCAACAAAATCGAGCAAGCGCACGATGTCGCAATCCATGGCAGTCAGCGTCTCGCAGTACCTGCGGTACTGGTTGTGATAGCTGCCCATCATGACGCCCTGGAACACGTTGCCGTTGGCCTTGCCGTACCACAAGGGATCGACGTGATCTGGCAGGATCCCCGTCAGGTCGGCGTCCTTGTACATGCCGGCGATGCCTTCGGGCGATTGGTATGGAGGATGGCCTGCCCGGTGGGATAGATAGACGCAGAATGGCTTTTTACTCTCCTCTTCCTGGGCCAGGGTCTCCTGTATGAATTCGATGGCGTAATCGGTGACCTCTTCGCTGATGTAGGCCTTTCTGGAGGGCACCTCTTGGCCGTTAACGATCATCGGGCAGTCAAAGTAGGCGCCCTGCCCCTCGCGAAAGGTATAGGACACAAAGAGGTCCAGGAAAGGCATGTCGGGCAGCCCTTCCCCGGGCATGTGCCACTTGCCCACAAAGGCCGTCGCATAGCCAGCGAGGCTCAGGTACTCCAGGAACGTGGTCATCTGTCCGGTCCAGGGCGTGTGGTTGTTCTTCACTCCGTGCTCGTGGGCATAGGCGCCGGTCAGAATGCTGGCTCTCGATGGGCTGCACAGGGCCGTGGTGTTAAAGGTGTTCTCAAAAAGCACACCGTCCCTGGCGATCCGGTCCATGCCTGGCGTCTGGATGAAGGGGTGCCCCGCACAGCCCATCGTCGTAGCATTGTGGTTATCGCCGAGGATAAAGATGAAATTGGGGCTATCCCCTAGCACCTGCTGCTGGCTCGTGGCAGACAACGTTCCCTGAGGTTGGCTAGACCCAAGGTTGGCCGTGCGCGTGTGGGTTGGGGAGCTTGCGGCATCGCTGCCGAGATCCGCCTTGGCTCGCGGCCACAGCAGGGCCGCCAGACCCGCTGCGAGCCCCGTTCCCGCAAGTTCGAGGGCGCGGCGACGGCTGATGGCCTGTCGTGTGGTGGTCTGCGGCTCTGCCTCGGGATCCACTTCTCTGTTCATGTGTCCCCCTCCCTCACACGCCCGCCCCGAACAGCAGCCGGTAGCCGTCCAGGTAGACCGAAAAGAGGTTCTCCCCCTGGCCCCAGGCAAAGATGCCGCCAAAGAGGACTGCTCCGATGACCATGGCGAGTACCGGCGCCAACGAAACTACCCTGATGCCTTGGCTACGGCGTCGCAAGATATACCGGGCCAGCAGTGTGCCCAGCCCCATTTCAATGGAGAGCAAGCAGACCATCCAGACGAACAAGGGATTGAGATACCAATAGAGGCACTCCAGGAGCGGGTGCGACTCGGTCAACATCAGAACGTCTTTTGTCATCCAGAGAAAAGGGATGATGCTGGAGGACAGGATCCGGCCGGGTAGGGAGAGTCCACGCAGGTAGCCCTGGGTATAGATATACAGGGGGCCGAAGAAAATGCAGCAGAAGTAGATCGTTCCGAACAATGCGGCCAGGATCTGCTGCACGGGCTGGCTCTCGATGCGCCGAGAGCCATAGTAGATCAGATAGGATATCAGGGCGAGGAGAAAGACTGACAGAAGCGGCTTCAAGATGGTGGGTCGTGATGCATGCTTGTCCACTGGCTCACTCCTGGAGCGGCTGGCACCTGGGTCAGCCGGATGCGTCGGCGCGCCTGACCAGTAAGTAGGATGAAGGAACAGGCTCACCTGCACAGCGCGAAGGCAGACGCCGAGTTTCCGTGCCTCTGCCGGCACTCGTTTGCATAGCTTCTTACCGGCGATTATACAATCGCTTGCGGTATTTGCCAAAGTGCCGAGTGCGCAGCCGAGATGGCTCGCAGTGGATCGCCAGATTCGCTGTGGACTCGCTGCGCCACAGTTAACGAATGGTCAGGGCTTGCCCCTTGCTACAGCTGGCAAGATCTCTCAAGCTCTTCCGTGTCTGGGGGCTGGTGGACGGCTTTCTCTCGGTAGGGATCAGGCGGCAAGCAATTTGTCGAAACCGTATCGTTGGGCCACCTCATACAGCTCCGGGGCGAGTTGGCGCAGCGTACGCGTCAGAGACTGGCGCGCGTTCTCCCGTCCAAAGCTCTGGCTGACTACCTCCAGCTGGGTACGCAGGAACTCCCGGTATAGCTCTACCAGGTTGTCAGCCTTGAGGTGGGGATCGGCCTGGTCCTCGATGCGCCCGTGATTCAGACGCAAAGGCAGGTGCCTGGTCCGTTCATTGACCAGTTCCTCGCAAGACAGATCGTCAGGCGAGGTGCGCCAGGCCAGGGTGCTACTGCACACCAATTCGGCGGTCTCGCGGAAGACGCGGCGCAGGCGGATCTTGTCCAGGTCGGCAGTGCGCACCACCCCCACGGCTGCCAAGCAGTAGAACGCGCGGCTGGCCTCGAACAGGGTCATGCTCAGCTCTCGCGCGATGGTGGATACCTCTTTGACACCATCCACGGCGCCCAAGACCTGTCGCTCCGTCGCCGTAAGCGCCAGCTTGTCCACGCTCCGAGCGTCCATGCCCGGCTCAAAGATGGCATCGGCCGAAGGAACCAGGCGTTGGATGATCGTCCAGTTGTCGACCCAGCGGCAGCCGCTCAGGAGCAGGTCTTCTGCGCTGAGCTTGAGGGGAATGCACCACTCCTCGCAACCCATCTCCTGGTCGAGGGTGAATTGACCTTCCTGCCAACGAAAGAGGTCATACAGCCCTTCTAACACCTGTTCCAGCGGTCGGGGCGAAGCAGGCGGCTCATCCCGGCGCACGCAACTGGCGCACACAGGCTGCCCTGCCTCAAAGCTGAGGGTACGGGTCACCATCCCGTCGGTCACAGTCAGCGTGCCGTTGTGTTTGCCGGACGTGATCAGGCGGATCAGATCGGGCAGGTGATAGTGGCGCAGGTCACCCTTGAGAAGCATCAGCCTACGATGGGGCGTGGTCAGGTCAGAGGCTGTCCCCGGACTGCGCTGGGCATCGCGGATCACGTCGGTCAGCCAGTCCCGCTCCATCTGCAGGAACCGGCGCTGGTGGTCCAGAATCGTGAGTTTTAGAGGAGAACTGCCTTGCTCTTGCTCGGCATCCATCGCCGCCTGCAGCTGCTGCTCCTCGTTCGCCAAGAATGTCTGGCGTTGTTTCAGCAGATCGATGGCCCTCTGCACTGGCAGCCGGTTGAGCAGGTAGACAACCAGGTCATAGTCCAGGAAGGTCTTGTCTTGGCTGGCCGCCTGGCTCTCCATGGCTGCGAAGAAGGCTTCCCGGCCCTCCTCCGTCATGCGATAGATCGACTTTCGGGCGCTGCGTCCTCCTCGCTGGCGCGATTCAGCCACCAGGCCCTGATCACGGAGTTTGCCTAGGGAGTAATAGATGCCGGCCATGCTGATGTTGAACCAGGTGTCAATGTCCTCAGCCTGGATCTGCCGGTACAACTCGTAGCCGTGCATGGGCCGGTCCAACAGCAACCCCAGGACCAGCAGGTCAATTCTGGTTGTAGTCGGTGTAGTCATGGCATTCCCTCTCTCCTCGACACCCCCAGCATAACACAGAATGGCAAAAGCATCAAGTCTTAGCATTCTTGACACAAACTCCAACCCGTGTTATATTCATCCCTGGAATCAGAGTTACACAATACTCAGGACTGAGCAAGAACGGGCAGAGAGCAGGAACAAAGGAGTCGGATCATGGGCGATGCAGTTGAGGTGGAGGTGCCCCCGCTTGGGGACGCCGAGGAGATCTCGCGCCGGACGTTTCTCAAGGCCGGTGTGGCGGGCGGCCTGCTGGTCGCCGTCGGTGGCGCCTGGATTCCTCTACAACAGGCTCTGGCACAGGCCAAGTCCGACTATGTGCTGATCATCGACCTGAACAAGTGCGTCGGTTGTCGGGCTTGCGAATTGGCCTGCCACCAACGCAACAACCTTCCCGAGGACAAGAGCTACATCCGCGTCCTACCCAAAGGTGACGAGGGAGAGCGCTGGTTTCTGCCTGTACAATGCCAGCATTGCAGGAAGCCTCCCTGCGAGCAGGTCTGCCCCACTGCAGCTACCTACCATCACAATAGCGGCGTGGTGCTCATTAATGAAAAGACCTGCGTGGGCTGCAAGTACTGCGCTGTGGCCTGTCCCTATGACGCCCGCACCTATGATCATAACACAGGGCTGGTGGACAAGTGCTGGCTTTGTCTGGACTGGGTGCTAGGCGGTGGGCTGCCGGCCTGTGTCCAGGCCTGTGTGCTCGGTGCGCGAATATTCGGCAGGCGCGACGATCCCGAGATTGCCGAGATACTGGCCTCGGGTCGCGCAGAGTCCCTTCACCCCGAGTTTGGGACCGTGCCAGGCATCCTGTACTACATTTTCCCCGGCAACTAGCTGACTATACTGGAGGGCAAAGATGGCAGAACACCATTGGGGCTGGTTGATAGCAATCTATCTTTTCCTGGGAGGCATGGGTGCAGGGGCGTTCATCATGGCCGCCTTCATGGAGTTGACGGGCCAGCGGTATAAGCAAAAGTACTGCCCCACTTCCTTGGTCGGAGCTGGTGTTAGCGGGCCGTTGATACTGATCGGGACCCTGCTCCTCGTCTTTGACCTGGGCGCTGGTCTGTACGAACCGTGGCGCATCGTGAACATGTTTGTCAACTTTAGCTCTGTGATGACCTGGGGCATCTGGATCTTGACCCTCTTCTTGCCCGCCTGCTTTCTGTACGGCGCGCTGGAGATCATGCACGTCCACCCTGGGGTTCTGGCCTGGCTGCGAAAGAGGCTGCGCTTCCTACCGGAGACTTTGCCCTACCGCCGTATCAAACGGGTGGTCTGCAGCGTGGGCGTAGTGTTGGCAATCGGAACGGCTCTCTACACCGGCGTATTGCTCAGCGTGGTACGGGCGGTGCCTCTCTGGAATTCACCCGTCCTACCGGTCCTGTTCCTCGTCTCTGCTATCTCTACTGGCATGGGGCTATCATTCGACTTGGCGGCCACGCTGGCCATTCCCGAGATCCACCGCCACTATGAGTTGATGCCGCTCGTCCACATGGTTCTGATTGGCCTTGAGACGGCTCTGCTGGCCTTGCTGCTGGTCTTGGCGCTCAATCAGGGTGGAGAAGCGGCCGAGTCGGCGCGGTTGATCCTCGTGGGCAGAAGCAGTGTCATCTTCTGGGTACTGGTAGTGGGCTTTGGTCTTCTCTTTCCCCTCATGGTTCACGCCTACGCCATGGCACGGCATAGCCATGGGTACATTTCAGGTGTCCTATCAGGCGTGGGCATTGTGGTTGCCGGTTTGTTTGTGCGCTACCTGATCGTCGCTGCGGCCATTCCGGTGATTGTCTAGCCAGGAGAAGGAGAAACCATGAGCTTTGATCGCAGCCTTAACAAAATCCGAAAATGGCCCCGGTGGACTATTATCCCCCTGGGCATCCTCTTGGCCGGAATGGCCATTGCATTGGGCCTTCTGCTGGAGCCGGCGGGTTATGCTTTGAGCCCAGTCCAGCCCGAGCCGACTGCCACTTTGCAGGCAATCAACTATAGCCGCAGTGATTCAGACGGTTGCCACGATTGCCATGTCTCGCTGCCCGCCTTGCAGGCCAGTGCTGACGACCCGATGATGGCCGAGTCATATCTAATCGAACCGGAATCGGTGATGACTGCCCACGGCACGCTCGGGTGCGTGGCCTGCCACGATGGCGACGGTCATGCGGAAGACAAGGAAGCGGGCCACGAGGGGCTCACCGCAGACCCCACCGAGGCAGATCCGAAGCGGTGCATCATCTGCCATATTGACCTGCCGGCCGAAGTCCCTGGCGACCGGCTTCGCGTCCCGCACGAGCTTGTCGAGTACCAGATCGTACACGGCGACCCCGAGACCCTTTTCTGCAGTGACTGTCACGGGGGGGTGGGGCACGGCTTTGACCCCGTGTCCGGTGAGAAGCACTGCCCGATGAAGGTCTGCCTGGATTGTCACGAAGAGCGGGATCTGGAAGTCCGGATGACCGATTGCGATGCGTGTCACATCGGCCCACACGACGTGGCGGTCTCTCTCACCTGTGATGATTGCCACGCATCAATCGAGACGTGGACCGAGATCCATTCTCATGTCCATCCGGTCGAGCTGCAGGGCAAGCACGGCGAGGTGGCCTGCTTTGACTGCCACCGGTATCCAAATTTCAAAGGGTTGAATGTCGTCTGCAGCGACTGCCATGTTTCGGGCCACACTGACTGGGGCGAGGATGAGTGTGCCGAGTGCCACGATGCTGGCGCGACCTGGGATCTGGTGGCCGATACGTGGCCGGAGCACGTGGAAAGGTGGGATCAATACAAGGGGCAGCATACCAAGGTCGGCTGCCAGGGCTGCCACTTTGAGACGTTTACCGATCTCGATCCCAACTGCACCACCTGCCACACGGCGCCTGACAGTCACGAGGATGATGGCCGGATCGAGAGGGATTGCACGGGCTGTCACCAGGCAGATCAGCCCTGGTCCGAAGGGTAGAAGCGAGGAGCTAGGGCCGAATGCCCTTGCCCTTTTGCCGTGCTTTCGAGGCGAGGCGATGCCAGCCGGTTAAGCCCTCGCAGGCATAAGTCTTGGGTGCGGAGTGATTCCGTAGAATCGCATACAAAACATACGTAAGGAGAGGATCGATGAAAAAGTTCGCAGTACTGAATCTGGTGTTGGTGCTCAGCTTGCTGTTGGGGACCGCCGTGCTGGCCCAGGAGGGTGACTTTGGAGTGATCCAGCGGACCGCTGAGACAGAGTTCGATGGGTGGTCACCAGTCATCTCTGCCGACGCATTGTACGAGAACCTGATGGACGGAGACGACTCGAACGACCCGTTCATTGTCAGTGTCCGGTCCGCTGAGCACTATGCTCTGGGTCACATCGAAGGCGCGATCAACATCCCCTGGAACCAGATCGCCAAGGCCGACAACCTGGCCCTGCTGCCGACCGACCAGCCAATCGTGGTCTACTGCTACACCGGGCACACGGGCCAGGTGGCAGCCACGATTCTCAACCTGCTGGGCTACAACGTGCAGAACCTCAAGTTTGGCATCATGGGCTGGACCCTAAACGACGAGGTGGTGGTTGCCACGCGCTTTAGCGCCGACACAGACCAACGGGACTACCCGCTGGAGACCACGATCAATGAGGCCACCGCGACCTATGACTACCCGACCCTGGACACCGGTGAGACCGAGGTGGAGGATATCCTCCGTGTCGCGGCCGACATGGCCCTGGATGGGTGGGCGCCGACCATCTCGGCAGACGCCCTGTTCGAGAACCTGAACGACGGCGACACCAGCAACGATCCGGTGATCGTGAGCGTACGGGCCCCTGACGCCTATGCCCTGGGCCACATTGCCGGCGCGATCAACATCCCGTGGAACAAGATCGCTGACCCGGCGAACCTTGCCATGCTGCCGGCCGACCAGCCGATCGTGGTCTACTGCTACACCGGCCACACCGGGCAGGCAGCAGCGACCGTGCTCAAGGTGCTGGGCTATGACGTGCAGAACCTCAAGTATGGCATGATGGGCTGGACCCTTGACGATGAGGTCCTTGGGACCGCGCCGTATGACCCGGCGACTGCGCCGGACTATGCGACCGTGGGCACAGCTACGCAACAGGCACCAGAGCCTGAGCTCATCTCTGTGACTGGTGGCGTGCCCTTTGCGATTGAAGGCTTACTGATCGGCCTGGGCACCATGACCGCCGCGGTAGGCGCGTACCTGCGCCGGCGCAAGGCGGCCTAGCTCCATTCGACCGTACCTGGTGGGCGGGCAAGACTGCCCGCCCACCAGACTGGCTCGGTCTCAGTAGTCTGTATTAGGCACTTGTCTATCACTCATTCTCGTTTGGCCATGGCCGAGTCGCAAAAGTCACCTGGAGTGAGGCGTATGAAAAGAACCAAGAGTTTGTTTACAAAGCCCCTCGGGGTCGCGATCGTGGTAGGGCTTTTGTTTCTAATCATCTTGACCTTGAGTGGCTGTGCTGAGCCGGCTGCTGTTGCCGCTGTGCCGCCGACCTCCACGGTCTATGCTCCGCTACCAACTGAGACTCCCCACCCGCCACCGGAGCCGACGCCGGCGTCCCTGGACTTTCCGCTCCCAGCGCCTACCCAGGAGCCGATCGAGGTGCCAGACGACCAATTGTGTGTGAGTTGTCACACGAACGAGCAAACGCTTGAGGCGAAGGCTGAAGAGGAGGAGATCACCGAGACGCTGTCGGAAGGTGAGGGCTGAGGAGGCTCTCTGCCTCCGGTGGAGGCATGGGAGAAGGTGTTCATCAATCAGGAGACCTTTTTCGCGACCGTGCATGGCCGCTACGGTTGCATCACCTGTCACGGTGGTGTCGGGCACACTGCTGATAAGGAAACCGCCCACGAAACTGTGGTCCGCGAGCCAGCTTCGGCCGAGGCATGCGGGACCTGCCACCCCGATCAAGTGGCTGCAGACGCTCACAGCTTGCACAGCAATCTGACCGGGTATACCACGGCCCTGGCAGCCCGCAGTGAGCCGGACAAGATGACCCAGCTTGAACTGATGATGGAAAATCACTGCGATACGTGCCACACCTCCTGCGGGCAATGTCACGTCAGCCGGCCCACCAATCTGGGGGGCGGCCTCGTAGCGGGTCATGAGTTCAAGGGGATCCCGCCCATGAACCTCACCTGCACGGGTTGTCACGGTAGCCGCATTGAGGACGAGTACAAGGGGCGGAATGAGGGAGTGAGTGCCGATGTGCACTGGCTCAAGGGCGGCATGCCCTGCTTTGACTGTCACTCGGCTGATGAACTGCACGGGGCACAGGGTGAGGTCAGCAACCGCTACGATGGCGCGCCAGAGCCGTTGTGTACAGACTGCCATCCCGAGGTGGGTGTCGACGACGGTATTGCGTTGCATACCACATACCACATAGAGAGGCTGAGCTGCCAGGTTTGCCACGCGACCACCTACAAGAATTGCTACAGTTGTCACGTGGCCTTGTTAGACGGCACGCCGTACTACAAGGTCGAGCCGTCGGTCATGACCTTCAAGATCGGCTTGAACCCGATCCAAAGCGAGGAGCGACCGTGGAAGTATGTTCCAGTCCGGCACGCGCCCATCGACCGCGATTCCTTCTCATACTATGGACAGGACCTGCTGTCCAACTTTGACGCGGTGCCGACCTGGAAATATGCCACACCGCACTCCATCCAGCGCAACACGCCACAGACCGAGTCCTGTAACTCGTGCCACGGGAATACCGAGATGTTCTTGACAGTCGATGATCTGCTGCCCGACGAAGTGGAAGCAAATCAGGATGTCATCGTCGAGGAGATACCGCCTGCGTTCCCATAGGGCCGGCGGGCGTTGTCTGGCCGTCCAGAGGTGAGCGAGTAGGGCACAATTGGCGTGATGGTCATTTGCTGACCCGGTGGGGTCTCTGGGGGACGGCGATCCAACCCATGGCCACGAACGGACACGATTGTGTCCGTTCGTGGCCTGTCTGAGCTTGGTGAGCTTCCGTTTCAGCATCTCGCGAGCCCGCAAGCATCTGAAGAGTGTTCCCAGTGCTTCTGCGCCATGCGGATCCCGCTGTCTGCGCTTGCTCTCCTCTGCGTCTGTGCAGTCTTGGCCCGTATCAATCCAGACTCGACCCGCAGGGACCCGCGGAGAACGCTGGTGCCCGTCGCCAGGAAGCCAGCTTGTCACAGGGCCGTGCCACTCCGCAGGGACCTGGATCGGCAATACTCCATCCATACTCCACGGGTTCTGCACAACTTCTCCACATCGTTGTGATATTCTCTACCCAAGGTTCGCAAGGCAGGAGGAAATTGAGATGGACAATGGCCGGGCTCTGATCTCGGTAGAGAACGTAACCAAGGTCTACCGGATGGGCGCTGTCGACGTGCATGCCCTGCGTGGGGTTTCGCTGGATGTTTCCGATGGCGAGATGCTGGCCATCATGGGCCCCTCCGGTTCCGGGAAGTCGACCTTGATGAACATCCTCGGCGCGTTGGACGTGCCCACCCAGGGAACCTATATCCTGGACGGTCAGAACGTGGGCCGGATGCGCCAGGACGCGCTGTCCGAGGTGCGCAGCCGCAAGATCGGGTTTGTCTTTCAGACGTTCAATCTACTGCCACGAACGTCGGCCCTGGCCAATGTCGAGTTGCCACTCATCTATGCCGGGATCACAAGAGGTCGCAAGCGCTGCGTCGCGGCCCTGGAGATGGTTGGCCTCGGAGATCGGCTGAACCACCATCCCAACGAGCTGTCGGGTGGCGAACAGCAACGGGTGGCCATTGCCCGTGCGCTGGTCAATGAACCCAGCCTGATCCTGGCAGACGAACCCACCGGCAACCTCGACTCGGTGGCGGGCCAGGAGGTGATGCGCATCTTTCAGGAGTTGAACGAGCAGCGCGGCATTACAGTGATGCTGGTCACCCACGAGCTTGAGATCGCCGAGCACACACGGCGGATCGTCCGGCTGCAGGACGGCCAGGTAGTGAGTGATGAGCCCGTACCGAATCCGCGACGGGTCTTGCGGGTCAGTGTGCCAGATGGGGTCACCGACAGCGCATAGATGGCTATCAAAACAGAGGAGAAGACGATGAATCGCGTAGTGATGATCGTACTGGGGGTGGTAGGAGTGTTGGCGATCGCCGCCGGTAGTTTCTACGGCGGTATGGTCTATGGCAAGAACCAGGCGCAAGCAGACTTGCCTGTCTTCGGAGATGCGGGGGGAGTGCGGGTCGGCCGGGGGCAGTTTCGCGCGCCGGCTGATGGCCAGGGCGCTGTCGTCGGCGGGCAGTTCTCTGACGCGCAGGGCGGGATGGTCTTTGGCGAGATCCAGTCGATCGGCGACGGTGTGATGACGATCACCGATCAAAGCGGCGAGGAGATCGTGGTCTATGTTGCAGATACGACCTTGATCCAGAAGCAGGCTGAGGTCACGTTGGCCGATCTCCAAGAAGGTGAGACGGTGATCATCTCCGGCAACCGTGGCGACGATGGGAGTATCACGGCACGAATGTTGCAGGTTTCGCCGGGAGGCGGATTCTTTGGGCAACCAGGCGGCAGTGTGCCGGGCGGGGAATAGGTTGGCCGGTGTCGGGGCGTTGCTTCCCAGGATAGGAGAATTGGCATGAAAGGCGTGCTCCGTGTGGTGTTGCTCGTCTTGCTGTTAGGCGCGCTGGCTGGCGGCGGGTACTGGATCTACCAGAGCCAGCCGGCTGCCGGGACGGTGTCTGAGGATGGTTCGTACACCCAGGTGGTGACCGCCGAAGTGGGGGATCTGACGGCGAGCATCAGCGTTGTGGGCCAATTGGAGGCGGTGCAGAGCGCGGTCCTGACCTTTGAACAGATGAGCGGGACGGCCAAGGTGCAGAGCCTGGAAGTGCAGACGGGGGAGACGGTGACAGCGGGACAGGTGCTGGCCACGATCGACCCCACACCATATCAGCAGGCGTTGGACGAGGCACAGAACAGCCTGCAGGCTGCGGAGGATGCGCTGTCCGAGTTGCAGACGCCGCCGACCACGCTAGAGATCGCCCAAGCCGATGTGGCCGTCGCCAAGGCGCAGCTTCAAGTTGAGACTGCCAAGCAGTCGCTGGACGATCTGCTCGACCCTGACGTCCCCAGCCTGCAAACAGCGGTGGCGGATGCCCGGCTTGGACTCACCCAGGCTGAGATGAACCTACAAACCCTGCAGCAGGATACGTCCTCGGAGGAACAGATCTCCAGGCTGCGCGAAGCTGACGCCGAGGCGTGGACCACCTATAGCGAATGGGCTGCCAAGGTCCACTCCGAGTCGGATGACGCCTACCATGCTGAGCTGACGTTGCTCTACAACAAGATGAAGGATGCTCAGGATGCACTCGTCACAGCCGAAGTCAAGGCGCAGCTTACCCTACTGCAGGCTCAGATGTCGGTGCGGAAGAGCCAGCAGACACTGGCCGACGCGCAAGATGCCCTGGCGGAGGCCAGGGCCGGTGGCGACAGTCTGAAACTGGCGCAGGCAGAACTGGCGGCACGCCAGGCAGAGGTGAGCCTGGAGGTGGCGCAGTTGCAGCGCGCAGAGATGGATGAGGGGGTGGATGCCACGGCGGTGGCGGCGGCCCAGGCCACGGTGGACAAGAGACAGCTCGCCGTGGAAGAGGCAGAGGCCGCGCTGGCAGGCACGGAGCTGGTGGCGCCGTTCAGCGGGACGATCCTGGAGACGCACGTGGGCATTGGCGACCCGGTGGCGGCGAACAGCTCGGTGGTAACGTTGGCGGATCTGGGGTCGATGCGGGTGGTGGCGTCGGTGGACGAGACGACGATCCGGCAGGTGAGCGCGGGGCAGAGGGCGAGCATCAGCTTTGATGCGTACCCGGACCAGACGTTCGAGGGTGAGGTATTGTCGGTACCGTTGTATGGGACGTTGCAGGGAGGGGTGA
>JBFFCR010000053.1:0-13643 GCA_041559855.1 Anaerolineae bacterium
CCGCGTCGGTCAGAGAGAACTTGAGCAAGCCATGCAGCGGCCCGTCGAAACCCGGAGCCGGCTGCGCCAAACCGGCTAGCGCGAAAGGAGAAGGACCATGGCTCGCATTGTCTATCAGGATCAGACCTTCACCTTACCCGACGCCCCTTTAGGGGGCGAGGAGCTACGAAAAACGCTGCAGGTACCGGAGGACCACGATCTGGTGCTGGTACGCGGCCAGAGCAACCAACTCGTGAGCCGCCGCCACCAGGTGCGTCCCGTCGACGGCGACTATTTCATGGACGCCCCTATCTTCAAGTACGGCTCGTAGAAGCGCCCGCAGTGGAGGCACCATGACTAGCTTGCGTCAAAGGCGCGTTCTCCAGGAAGCCATTTTGCTCGCCCGCCACTACGGCGAGGCCGAGTACGACGACCAGGACGGCAAGTGGCTCTACCTGCCCAGATTTCCCCTGCCCGCAGGCTGGGATCGCCCGGCCACCGGGCTAATGTGGGTGCTGCCTGGCAGTTACCCCCACCTGCCCCCGGACGGTTTTTATGTCGACCGCTTTCTCCGCAACCGCTACGGGAAGCGGATCGACCACTATTTTGAGGAGCGCGGAACCTTCAATCCCTACGCCGATAGGGGATGGGCCTGGTTCTGCATCCACCTGCACCCAGGAGCCTGGCGGCCATCCGGCAACGTCTCGCAGGGTGACAGCTTGCTCAAGCTCGCGGTCCTGATTCGGGCCATCCTCACTGAGGCCCAAGCATGAGGAGGAGGCAAAGATGAGACGAGAGATCCTCCTTCCAGCCGGCGCATGGCCTGCCCTGAGAGCGCACCTGCTTGGACAGGGAGAGCGGGAGCAGCTTGCCTTTCTTCTCGCCGCTGTGGCAAAGGGTCGGGGTTGGCTCCGCCTCCTAGTACGCCATGTGCTACCCGTCGCGCCCGACGATCTGGCGCGGCAGTCTTCCACCTGCCTTGAGGTCAGGCCAGAATTCTCGCAGGCGCTCCTCCGCCGCTGCTACGAGACTGGCCTGAGCCTGATCGAGGTGCACAGCCACCCATTCGCCCGGCGGCACGCGGCCTTCTCAGCTATCGATCTGGCCAACGAAGCGGACAAGGCCCGGTACATCGCCCAAAAGATCCCGCACATCCGGCACGCAGCGATGGTCGTCGGGCATCAGAGTCTGGACGCCCACCTATGGGAGGATCAAGAGGCGGTTCCCATCGACCTCGTGCGGCCCCTGGACCCACCGGTCACCAATCTCATCCCAACGTCGGCGCTCGACACAGCGAAAAGGGAGAGCATGCCCGCGCCATGGTTGGATCGACAGGTACGCGCCTTTGGGCAGGAGGGACAGGCACGGCTTCAGGCTGTGCGCGTGGGTGTGGTGGGCTGCGGGGGCACCGGGTCGGCCGTCGTCCAGATGCTCGCTCACCTGGGCGTGCGCCGGTTGGTGTTGGTAGACCCGGACATCGTGGAGGTAACCAACCTGAACCGCCTGGTGGGTGCCAGGCCGCGCGATGCCCGCGATGGCCGCCCCAAAGTCAAGGTAGCCAGGCGGCTGGCACGTCAGATCAACCCAGGGCTCAAGGTACAGGTTCTGGCCCTTCCCGCCGGCGACCCCCGCGCTGTAGCCGTCCTGAAGGGAACCGACCTGATCCTCGGCTGCGTCGACAACCACGCCTGCCGCCTGATCCTGAATCAGCTTGCCATCCAATACCTTGTCCCCTACCTAGATCTCGGTGCTGGCCTGGAAGCTGCTCCTGAAGGTGGCCTTTCCGCCGCCGGCGGACAGGTTCGGCTGGTCTGCCCGGGACGCGCCTGCCTCGCCTGCACAGACGGAATCGACCGCACCGAGGCAGCCCAGGAGATGTTGTCGCCCTTGGCCCGGCAGCGCCAGGCGGCGCGCGGATATATCCACGGCATCGACATACCGACACCGGCCGTGCTCTTTCTGAACAATGCCATCGCCTCACTTGCAGTGGCAGAGTTTGTCAACATGTGGACCGGCTATCGCACCGCCGGAGAGCATCTCTACTTCGACCTGCTTCGCCCGCAGCTCACCAGTGCTCGCGCCGACCGCTGGCCCTCGTGCATCGCCTGTGGCACAGAGGGGACCCTGGCACTCGGCGATCAGGTGCCCCTTCCCGGTGTGGGCGTGGAAAGGCTCCCGGATCATGTGCCCGTTTTGAACCACAGAGACGAGGTGTGAAATGGCAAGACCTATCCCAGCTAATCCCGCCGGTTTGCATTCGCCCTACCACACCGTAGTGCAGCAGCCATACCACACGGTGGCGCAGCCCTACGTCACTGCCAGGCCGGCGCGCTGGCGCCCCGCTGTCCTCCGCGCCGCCAGTCCCTCGCGGCTGAAGCAGGGGTTTCTCCTGGTCAGCACTCTGACGGGAGGGTTGGCGATGGTGATCAGCCTGGAACTAATACCCACAGTCACCGCTTCCGCGCTGGGCCTGGGCGAGCGCGGCGCGTTCTTCCTGTTGATGGCTGGCCTCTACCTCCTCGTCAGTGCCTGCTACGCTGCCTTCCGGACGCGCCTGCTGCGCAACCTGAACCAGGCTCCCTGCGACGCTCGACTCCTGGCCTACGGCAACCTCGCCGTAGGCGGAGCCGTTAGCATAGCACTAGTCATGGCCCTACTGATGGGCATGGCGATCCTGGCCCTCGTCGTGGCGCCAACTGCCCTGTTGCTGAGGGGTTGGAGCGATACTAGCTCCTAGCCACTCCCACGCCAGGTCAGACCTTGGCCGCTTGACAGAAAACTGGATCAGGACTGAGCAATCCTGCGGGGCGAGACTGGTGCACGCGTCGCCAGAGCCGGTCCCTTGACGGCGCTACGCAGGAACTGGCCAAGACAACTAGCGGAGATCAGGCAAGGCTGCCAGTTGTGGCAGCCTTGCTCTGGTTTTGACTATTCGGAGCGCTGACCGCCCCATTGCGATACTAGCCCCGTGCTAGTCTGTGTGGCAATTCTCACACGGACCCACTACCTGATCTTCGAACCCTTCCATAGTGTGACACATCTGGCATGCCGCCCCAACGTGGTGATCGCCTTCCGGCGGCTCATGGCACAGCGTGCACTCAAAGCTCTCGGGCTGTTCCTGCCCCTGGTGGCAGGCAAGGCACTCTGCCTCGGCGTGCCGGCCTTCGAGCGCGACTATGTGATCAGCCGCGTCCGGCGCCCATGTCTCCACTGAGGTGTGGCAGTCGCTGCAACCCATCCCCGCGATCGGATCGTGCGGACCGACATGACAGGCAGTGCAGTCTGCGAGTTGAGCATCCAGCTGCAGCTCAATGTGGCAGTCGAGGCACACGTCCATGGGGCAAATCACATCGCCACTGACAGGATCGAAACCGTGACCGACGGCTCCGTGGCAATCGCTGCAGTACACGTCAGCAGCCACACCGTGCGTGAACTCGTCGTGAGGCGTTCGCAGGCGATCTTCTGGGAATTCGTCGGGCAGATCCCGGTGACAGGCCAGGCACGTACCATAGTCCCCTACACTGGGATCCGCGATCACCCGCGCGTGCACAGCATCCATATCCTCTTCGGCCTCGCTGCCATGGTGGCAGGTCACACAATCGATCTCGTCATGTGGCGAGCTTGCCGGTGGCAGATCGACGAGGAGCAGGTCGACCTCGCTGACCTCCGCCCCGGCCGCCTCAAGGGCCGCCGCGTCGGTGTGGCAGTCCATGCACGTCACGCCTGGGGGGATGGTAGTGGAAACGACTTGCGGAACGTCTTCATCCCTGGCAGCCTCAGCCAGTGCCAGCGGCTGCAGGACCACCACGGAGCATCCAGTCAATACCACCATGCCACAGATAGCAGCCACGGCGGTCTTTCGAGACCATGGCACCTCCACGGGACGCTGGCCCTCCCCATTTAGACCGGGCAAGATCGGCAGCAGATGCACCGCCAGGGCAAAGAGCAGCACCCCGGCTGCCACCGCCGCGAGGGATATCGTGATCTCCATCCAGTGAGGCACATAGCTCGCGCCACTCGGCACACGTTGCGCTAGCAACGCAACCGTCGTCCGATTCAGCGCCAGACCCACCAGCACCGCGCTCGCACCGCCCACCAGCCCGGCGCTCGACTCTCGCAGACGACGCACGCCGAATAGCACCACTGGCAGCACAACGCCGACCAGGATCTCGGCCCCAAACAGCAGGCTCAGCCCGCCCTCCGAGAACACAAAGCCCAGCTCCCCGTTCAGCAGTAGATCTGCCACCTTTAGCAGCAGGTAGATTCCCAAGATGGCAGCGGCGACACGCGCCAGATTCCCCAGGAGGCCGATGTTCAGCTTCCTGCCAAATGCCCGAAAGCTCGACGTCGCCACAAGGATGGCCATGCTTAGGCCCGCAGCCGCCGCCGAGGCAAAGAACAGCAGCGGGAGCAGCGGCGACCACCACAACGCGTGCACCTTGTAGGGCATCAAAAGGAACAGCGAGCCCAGGGATGACTGGTGCAGCGCGGAGAGGACGATCCCCACCCCAGCGATGACCACCGTCAGCGGCCTGATCAGGCGCAGGGGTCGCTGCCAGTTCAGCCGTTCGAGTATCGCCGGCGCCACCTCCAGGACCATGATGGCCATGTACACCGTCAGGCAGATGCTCACCTGAAACATAAACGAGCGGACGTTCCAAAAGCCAGGGAGCAGGACATTGTAGAACTGGTGCCAGCGCCCCAGGTCCATCACCAGCACGGCCACCACCATGATCTCGCCCAGAAATCCGGCCAACACCACCGGCCGGGCGATGTCATGGTACTCTTTCCGCCCGTATATGTGGGCCACCGCCAGGATCATAAAGGCCCCGGCTGAGAACGGCACAAAGAACACATCGTACACGATCCACAGGCCCCAGGGATAGGCGTCGGTCAGGTGCGTCGTCCCGCCAAGCCCCGTCATCAAGCGCACCACGCCCAGTCCGATGCCAAAGGCCACGAAAGCGCCCAAGATCAGGTAGATCGGCAAGGATCGGCTCTTGTGCTTCGCGTTCACTGTCCCTGCCCTCCTTCCTTTGTCTCGGCCAAATCGACCTCTGGGCTCTCTTCCCTGCGCCGGCCGAACCAGTAATAGACACCCGCCAGGAGAGCGGTGACGCCGGTGGCCATGCCAGCGGTCCCGACCGTGGCAACCGCCTCGCTGAGCCCCGTAACTGCCTCTGACTCTACCACGGGGAATCCTAGCTCATCGAACGGCACAGGCGAGAGATAAAGCCACGACGTCCCGCCGACCTCCTCCTGGCCATAGATGTGGGCCACGTACTTCCCCGGCTCGGCGGCTATCCGTGCCTCCGCCTCTGCGATCAGATCTTTCCGATCGCCGAAGGTCAACGCCCCCGTGGGGCAGGCCGACGAACATGCGGGTGCCAACCCCTCTGCCTGGCGGTCGGCACAGAAGGTGCATTTGCAGATCGTGGGCAGGGCATCATCCCACTGGAACTTGGGGATTCCAAACGGGCACGCCACCATGCAGTACCTGCAGCCGATGCATCGCGATGCGTCATAGACTACCGGGCCGCTCTCCGTCTTTTGCAGGGCGCCCACAGGGCACGCCGACACGCACGCCGGGTGCAGGCAGTGCATGCACTGTCTCTTGACAAACACGCGGTACGGACGGCCATCAACCTCGAATTGGTGATACTGGGCTGCGGTCCATGTGTCGGCCGTCAGCTCACTCGAGACGCCCTCCGGACACCCATCCTTCTCCGGAAGATCGTTCGACTCCCGGCATGCCTTCTGACACCAGCCGCAGCCAACGCAGCGTGTCAGATCGACGAGCATGCCCTTCCCCTCACCTGCCGCTCCCGTGGGCAGGGATTCCGCCAGCGCGCTCCCGGGGGCTAACGCCAGCACGCCCACCGTCGCTCCCGCAAGACGCAGGAACGTTCTCCGATCTACATCCATGACGAGTCTCCTTTGACTATCGGTCTGTGGGCGCCTCCAGACTGGGCGCTAGGACGACACTGTACTCCTGGCTTCTTCGGACAGTCGCCGCTGCCCCTTGCTCATGCGGTCACGAGCGGCCATCAAGCCAAAGACCACGGTCCAAAAGACCACCCCGGGCGCGATCGCGAGAGCGCCCGCCACTACAACACGCCAGATTATGTCCAAAACACCGAGCGTTTCCATAGTCCTCCTCCTTGAGGTATCTGCTCCAGATAGACCGCCACCCGGCCTGCCTCATCCACGGTCACCGATTCGCTACCGCCTGCCGGCGGCGCGCGGCTTATCGAGCTTGGCCACATCGATCGCGACCAAAACCAGCACCGGAACCAACAACACCGCGATGGTCCCTACCACTAGAACGACGATTTCCCCTGTGTACATTGAACTTCTCCTTTCCTCACGATTCTTCAGATTCGCTGTGCAGAATCTCCACACAACCGTGCCCGCCGCACACCTGGCACTCTTCTTCCTCATCACGCATAAAGATCGGATCCTGCTTCCGTTCCTTCATGCAGTCACGGACCACATACACCAGGCCTACGATAATGCCTACCCACAGGACACTGCCTACGACCAGCTCGGATATGAGGTTCACCGCTAGCTCCTTCCCTGGCCCGTGCATGCACAACCAGGATTGGCTGTGCGCATAGCGAGCGTTTTGAAGCTGCCACGCGGATCTCGACTCCCTTCTTCCCCAGTCATCTCCGGCATCCTTTGCATCCGCCCGTGGGATGCGATCGCCATTGCCTGAATCCACTATACCACGCCCACCGCGTGGCGTCATCGGTCAGACTGCTGGATCTTCGCCGCCAGAGAGGCTGAATCTCGGAGACTGCGGGGCCAGCTAGCCTACGTCATCTCCGCCCTTTGCCCCTCCCCCCCCATTCTGCGATAGGCATCTCGCGCAGGAGGCCTGGGCCAATCGATCGCGATGGCAGTACGCCATTTGAGCAACCCTGCCCTGCTTGATGCAAGATGTTGACAGCAGAGCCAACCTTGCCTATAATCATAGCTGTCTCCGGGTACCGTCGGCGGCAGCCCGAGACAGGATCTCCTCCCCCGTGTCCAAGCCTGGGGCCGGGGAGTTGATCCACCCATACGATCGCAGAGAGAGTGACCATGTCCACGATACGCATCCTGCTTGCGGACGATCACGTCCTGGTGCGCGAGGGCACCCGGGACCTTTTGGAGCGCGAGCCCGACATGGAGGTCGTCGCCGAGGCAGGAGACGGGGAGGAAGCCGTCAATCTGACCGTTGCCCACCAACCCGACGTCGCTTTGGTGGACATAGCCATGCCCAAGCTCAGCGGCATCGAGGTCACGCGACAGATCAAGCACTTGGTGCCGGAGACTGCCGTCCTCATCCTCTCGGCCTACGACGACGACGAATACGTTTTTGCCCTGCTCGAGGCCGGAGCGGCAGGCTATCTCCTCAAAAACGTGCGCGGCCGCACCCTCGTGGAGGCCATCCGCTCGGTCCACGCTGGTGAGTCGGTCCTTCACCCCGTCATCGCGCGCAAAGTGATCGAACAAGTCGTCCACCCATCCACGCTGGCCTCGCCGCAGGAGAGCCCCGAACTGCTGAGCGAGCGGGAGTTGGAGGTGCTGAAGGCGGCAGCAACAGGCAAGAGCAACAAGGACATTGCTGACGAACTGTGTCTCAGCAAGCGCACGGTCCAGACCCACCTCAGCACGGTCTTTGCCAAGATGCAGGTGGGCTCCCGCACCGAGGCCGTGGTCCGCGCTCTACAACTGGGCTGGCTTACGTTGGAGGACACCTTCCCCGAGGAGGGCTGATGACCAAGGGTCTCGGCACACACGGTTCAAAGAACCGGTTTGCACGAATTGGCGCAGTTGTGGGATCGCGCCACTTCTGGATCGTCGTCGGCATGCTGGCTGCCTGCACAATCTTTCATTACGCCACGCCACAGATCCGGTTCATTCCCCTGGTAGGCGTGGAGCTAAGCCGCCATGCCATCGAGCGGATTGTCTTCCTGCTCCCCATCGCTGCGGCATCCTTTGCCTTCAGACACACGGGAGGCATCATCGCGATAGTCGCGACCATTCTGATCATGCTTCCACGGGCCCTCTTCCTGTCTCCTCTCCCTGCCGACGCGCTGTTCGAGACGGCCGGTGTGGCCGTCGTGGGCGGCCTGATGGTCTGGATGATCGCCGCCCAGGACCGGGAGCGAAAGCTCCGACAGAAGGTTGTACGGGAGCTCGAGACGCTTCACTCCATCCAGACTGCCCTCTGCCATTCGCTCGACTTGGACGGAATGCTCCAGCGGGCCCTCGATAGGCTGCTCGACTCGCTGGGCCAACTGGAAAAGAGGGGCGCCATCCTCCTCACCGACATTTCGGGACAGAGCCTCCGCATTAGGGCCCACAGAGGCCTGTCACCCGAGCACGTGCAAGAGGCCTGCCAGATTGGGCTAGGTGAGTGTCTATGTGGGTACGCAGCGCAGCATGGCGGCTTGCTCGTCGTGCCCGACGCCACTTCGGATCCAAGGCACACGCGCTGCCCTGAAACGCAACCGCACTCCCACGTCCTCGTACCGATCCAGTCTCGTGAGAGGCAACTGGGCGTCATCGACCTGTATCTCGCCGAACCTGAACCGGTCGACGAGATTGGGCTGAGCCTGCTTGCCTCCATCGGCCGTCAGGTGGGTGTCGCCGTGGAGAACGCGCTCCTGTACGAAAGCCTTCGCTTCTACGTGCGCCAGATCACGCAGGCGCAGGAAGCGGAGCGCCAGCGCATTGCCCGTGAGCTTCACGACGAGACCGCTCAGGGCTTGATCGAGCTCTCGCGTCGCCTCGACGCCCTTGCTCCCGATCTGGAGGGGCTAAACGAGCCTGCTGCCGAACGCGTTGAGGAACTGCAGAAACGCCTGGGCGATCTGTTGCAGGGCGTGCGCCGCTTCAGCCGTGATCTACGGCCCTCGGTTCTCGACGACCTGGGCCTCCTTCCCGCCCTTAACCAACTGTTGACAGAGCTAAAGGAACAGGGAGTCGAGCCTCGTCTGGAGACCAAGGGGACACGTCGCCGCCTGTCCCCTGATACCGAACTGGCCCTGTTCCGCATCGCGCAGGAGGCACTCAGCAACGTCAGGAGACACTCCCAGGCATCGGAGGTGATCGCGACCGTCGAGTTCCTCACAACCAGAGTCAAGCTGACCATCCAGGACAACGGGTGCGGCTTTCGCCTCGCAGGCCGGATAAGCGAGCTGGTTTCCTTGGGGCGATTTGGCCTCGCCGGCATGGAAGAGCGCGCTAACTTGCTGGGAGGATACCTCAAAGTGCTGTCCGGCCTCGATTTCGGAACGATCGTGGTGGCTGAAATCCCCACTCTGCAGGAATAGCCGTACCCGCTACGTCGCCGTCCCGTGCGGAACGCGCGCGCGGTGCGTACCATCTCGCGGATCTCACGGGACTGGCCCGTTGTCCGCCGGCCATTTAGCTGAATGGGTGGTCTTGCCGCGTGCCGCCGCTACCCTGCCGAGGGGCCCTGCAGGCTCTCGTAGTGCTCTCGATGGTGCCCAAGCGTGCCCTCTAGCACTGCAAGCAGAGGGTAGCCAGCCAGCCACGGAAACTTGTCCGCGTCGAGAAGGTCTGCCTCGGGGATCTCTTCCGCCAGTTCCAACAAGCTCAGAAAGCCATCTCGCCACTCCTGGTGCACCTGCTCCCAGGGTTCTTGACGATGGCTTTCATAGATCGCTCCGTTGAACTGCTCCAGGTACTCCTCCGAATCGGGATCCTCGCCGGAGAGCCATGCAGGCAGCAGTGGCTGATCGCCGCGCCGGCCTGCCTCCAGGCGAGCGATGGACACCTGCTGCCAGGCCATGAGGTGGGCGACCACGTCTTTGATCGACCAGATAGAAGGGGGGCGCAGTGCCACGACTTCCTGCTCGGAAAAGGAAACGAGCAGTTCCTCCCAGCGGTCGAGTTCTTGCCGTACCATGACAAGGATCTGGTTCCTGTCGCTCATTGACCATCCCCCGCACAGCAGATGTGCACCATCGTGCCAGTGCCCTTGGTACGCCGCCCAGCTACCTAGATATAGAGATCCCGCCGGGTGTAGGTCAGGTACGCGCCGGCCATGCACACTAGGATTATCGCCGCCGCCAGCAAGAGGTACGGCACATCGAACCTAGACTCGCGCAGCAACTTGGCGGGATCAAAGTACTTGAACGGCGACAGGTATTTGAGAAAGTCCAGGTTCTTGTTCAGTCCCGAGATCACCGAAAGGAAATAGGTCCCCAACAACAGGGACACCGCCGCCGAGCCGGCCCGCTTGTAGCGCTTCATGGCACAGCCTAGAAAAAGGCCAACCGCCAGGAACAACACCTCCATGATGAAAAGCGCCACCATACAGAGCCACAGGAAACGATAGAACTCACTGTCTGGCTCATACGGTGCCACGCTGACCAGCGAGGTGCCCAGAGTGATCAGCAGCAGGCCGATGCAGTTGACAAGCGCCGCCAGAGCCTTCGCCGTCACCACGCGACTGCGCGTCACCGGCAGGGTCAGGGCAAACTCGACCGTTTTGTCGCGCTCTTCCTTGGAGATGATGTCGCTGCCCCACATGGCAGCCGCAATCGACAGGAGGAGCGCAAAGTAGGAGAACATCACGCCGAAAAAGCCAGAGATCGTTGTCAGATTGAATGACGTAAAGTTGAACGCCTCCAGCACGGCCTGGGGCATATCCTCCAAGAGCGTCATCATCTCCGGGTTCTCATAGTACGCAGAGAACTTGGATATGCCAATCGTCACAAACAGGACCACGATCACGCCCCAAATGATGAGCGAGCGCAGGTTCGACTTGACCTCTCGCACAAAGATGTTCATGCCCCCCCCTCACACTGCAGACGGAATATCTCGCCTGGCATAGAGCGCATAACTCGCCACAAGTGAGATCACGGTTACCGCCACGCTGATCGACACCAGGGGCAGATCCCAGGCCCCATTCTGGATGATATACTGCGCCTGGAAGTGCTTGAACGGCGTGATCTGCTCAAACACGCTCTCGCCAAGCATGTCGCCGAACGCGCTGAGGATGTACATCCCAAAGCCGAGCCCCATCGCGTAGGGTGTCACGTTTCTGATTCGTTTCACCAACAGCGAGACCACGAGGCCTACCGACAGGAAGAAGAGCTGGAAAGGCACAATGCTGGCCAGGAGCAATGCCAGCGTGCTGACGTCGTACGTCGCGTCCCCTTTGAACAGGTTGACAAAAAGAAACGTGGCGATCCACACGACAACATCGGTGATGGCCAACCCGCTCAGCGCGACCAGCAGCTTGCTGGTTAGGATCTGGGTTCGTCCCACCGGCTTTGCCAGCAGGAAATCGGCCGTCCATTCTCTCTCTTCGATCGAGACCAGTCCGAATCCATAGTTCGCGGCCTGGATCGCCAGCGAGAGCTGCACAAAGAGAAACGCCAGACTAAAGAAACCGAGGATCGTGGACACATCCAGGCCGGTCATCCCAAACGCGGCGAGTAGCTGCTCCGGAAAGTTGTCCATCATCTCACTCAGCAGCGCAGCATCCTTGGCAAAGGACGAGAACAGCGAGACAAAGACCAGGATCATGGCCGCCACGGCCAGCGACCAGGTGAACACTGACCTCAGATTCATCTTGAACTCTTGGCTGTATATGTTCATCTTCATGGTCAGACCCTACTCGTAGTAATGCATAAAGATCTCTTCAAGTGTCGGTTCCTCAATCGTCACATCAGAGACCGTGATCTCGCCGATCTTTTGCAGAACCGTGTTGATGTCGCCCTTGTAGAAAAAGCTGACTACGCCGTTGCGTTGCTCCAGGTTGGTCACGCCAGGCATCCCGAATCGAGCGGCGTCGAGCTCGGCGGCTGCCACCCGCACCTTCTTATAGTTGCTCTGCTGCAAGGTGCGTATGTCCGCGATTTCGATCACCCGCCCCTCTTTGATGATGCCCACCCGGTTGCACATCCTCTGCACTTCGCCCAGGATATGCGACGAGAAAAAGACCGTCACCCCACGCTGATTCTCTTCCCTAACGAGCTGGAAAAACTGCCTCTGCATGAGCGGGTCCAGGCCGGCAGTGGGCTCGTCCAGAAAAAGCAGGTTCGGCCGGTGCAAGAGCCCCTGCACAATGCCGACTTTTTTCTTGTTGCCGTAGGATAGATCCTCAATGCGGCGATTCAGCTCAAGCTCCATCAGCTCGGCCAGTTCGTGCATCCGTTCCGTGCAGTCCTTATCGTAGAAGCTAGCCGAGTACTTGAGCAGGTCGATTACCTTCATCCGCTCGTAGTAGTACACCTCCGAGGGCAGATATCCAATGTCCTTTCTAAGTTCAGGCCCATGCTCGATGCAGTCCTTGCCAAATACCCTGGCGCTGCCGCTGGTGGGATAGATAAGAGAGAGAAGCAGCCTGATCGTGGTCGACTTTCCTGCTCCGTTCGGCCCGATAAAGCCGAATATCTCCCCCTCCTCAACCTCAAACGAGACATCGACGATGCCCCGGGCTTTGCCGTAGTACTTGGTCAGCTGGTCGACTTCGATGACACTCATGTAGACTCTCCTTGTGATTCGCACCCTCTCGCACTACCTGGATGGATCGACTCGGTGGTACCGCCTGACTGTGTTGCGGCGGTCTAGCTTGAGATTGTAAATCGCATTGCCCCTAAAGTCAAGCCGGTCGCGCAGATCGCTGTGGCAACCCGCGCGCCAGCGTCTGACAGGCAGGGCAGCCACCCGTCCCGCTGAAGCTACCCGTTCCTCAGCACCACGGGCAAGTAGATTTGATAGGGCCAGCCGATCACTGCATAGTCGCTAAAGTGGCAGACTCCCGCTTCCAGGATATTGTTCAGCAGATCGCGCACGTACCCTCCGCACGGATCCGCGTCCACCCACGACCAGGTCGCCCAATCGTAGGTATAGAGCTTTAGCTCGTTCTCGTCCATCCCTGCCACGTCACTGTCGAGATACTCGATGGTGATCCACACCGGCTCGTTGAAGGTCAGATTGGGCACCAGCGCAAAGGCCAGCCCGTCGGTGGGCAGATCATCGAGGGGCACGTAGGAGACAATCTGAGGATCCTCAACCGCGCCCTCAGGGAACTCGATGGTCACACTCAGCCCCTCGGCATTCTCGTAGATCAGTGTGCCGCCGCCGGCGGTAATGACCCCCGATGTGGGGGCAGACTCGTCCAAAAGCGCGTCAACCGCTACAGCCGCTGCCTGCAGCGTATCGATCGTGTCGGCGCCCTCCACAAGGACCTGGGCGACTGCACCCTCAACGATGGCGCGCACCCCGGTGTAATTGCGAATGCCTGGCTCACTGCGCCCCAGGGGCAGCAGAGCATACGCCTGGGCGTACTGCTCGTCCTCCGCCAGTCTCGCCACCATACTGGGGTGGTATGTCGCCGAGAAGCGCACCGGGAAGTAAGGGGTGTCCGCAGCCCAGCGGGCGGTCTGCTCCGTCTCGGTGAGCCAGCGGAGAAACAGCCAGGCCGCGCGATCCTGATCCTCACTCTGGCGCAGCACGGCTATGCCGCGACCAGCCGCGTCCACCACCTCAATACCCGACAGAGCAGGAACGCGGGCCACGCCCCAGTCGTGGCCGGCGCCATCCTCCATGAGCTCTCGATAGTAGGGGATTCCGGTCGAATGACCGAAGGTGAGACCTGTCTCTCCATTGCCGAAGGCTGCTTGATCCCCGTA
>JBFFCR010000054.1:0-13583 GCA_041559855.1 Anaerolineae bacterium
GGAAGGCAGGTCGGGTATTGTTAACGTGGCTGGGCGAAATGAGGGGTAAGCTCATCGCTGATGCAGCCAGTGGCGGGTGCTGTCGAGGCTAGACCGGTCCCGACCGCCCTGCATGGCACTTTGCCAGAAAGGGTGGTATAATCATCCAGGCTGGGACATGTGAGACAGGTGATCCCCGGAACCCGTGGGGCACGAGCGCGGCGCCAGTCTGGGCTGGTAAGCGTGGGATGTGGTACGGTGGCGGGCAGGGCAGAGCTGGTTGCATACTGTGGATTATACTGCGGTGATTGCCTGGGCTACACTGGCGTAATCGCCGATGCCGCCGAAGCCTTTGCCGAGGTGCTGGAAAGGTACCAGTTCGAGCGAACCGCGACACATATCTTCCCGGAGGAATTGCCTGATTACGGAAGATTCAGGGAGAATCTGGCGTTCATGACCGGGCTGTGCTGCTCTGACCGGTGCCGGAAGGCGGAGGGCGAGGCCGTGCCGACAGGCTGCGCCGTCAGGAACTGCTGCATCGACAGGGGGCTCTCTGCCTGCCACGAATGCGGCGAGTTCGAGAGATGCGCCAAGCTGCATGAACTGCACGGCGAGCTTCACTACGAGGCCAGCCTGCGGAACATGAGGGCCATGCGCGAGAAGGGGCTGGAGGCCTGGCTGGCTGAGGGATCGCGCTGCTGCTACTGGCAATAGACGTGCAAAGGTGAGCGTGGGCAAAAGTCGGGAAGAAGAGGTAGATTAAGGGAGGAAACCAATGAAACCTTGCAAGATCACAGTACTCAAGACCATGTACAACCGGGAGCTGGCGGAGGCATATCGCCGGCCCGACATCCATCGAGGCTCGTGCCCGCATCTCAGTGAGGGGCAGCAGTTCATCGTGCGCGAGCCGACCGTAATGCCAGAGGATTTCCCCTGTGGCTGGGCCTGGAACGACATTGAGCGGGTGGTGTTCGCATTGATGGCAGGGGCTGACATGAGCCGCTGGATGATCAAGGGCAATACATTTGTGGCCTGCTGCACCGACGGCATCAAGCCGGTGGCCTTTCTTCTGGAGAGGATCGAAGAGCCGTAAACGGGAGGGCCGAGGATGATAGATCTGGTACCCATGAATGAAGAGCAGTACGAGACCTTCATGGAGTTGTCCGCGCGCGATCAGATGGAGGGCCACATCCGGGAGGGCCGGTGGCGCGCCGAGGAGGCGCAATCCAACATGGTGCGACTGGTGGCGCAGTTCCTTCCCCAGGGGCTGGCTACGCCGAATCACTTTTTCTTTGCCGTCGTGGAAGAGGGTTCAGGCGCCACCGCCGGGGGCCTCTGGTATCTACTTGCAGAGGACGGTGACACATGCCAGTTCTTTGTGGTGGATATCCAGATCTATGAGCCATACCGGCGGCGCGGCTATGGGACGCAGGCCTTCCTGTCGATGGAGGAGAAGGCGCGGGAGATGGGTGTGTCCACGATCGCACTGCACGTGTTTCGCGACAACCATCCCGCGCGGGCCATGTACCGCAAGCTCGGCTACACCGGCACCGAGACCGAGATGGCAAAGGCGATCTCGGTGTCCGTTTGACATTTTTCCGTCCGTCGTCTACACTACCCGCAATGGCTCGTCTCGCGGGCACTCCAGCAAAGGATAATCTGCGGAATGGATCCAATGCCGGGCAAGTCACTCCCGCCAGAGATCATAGATTACTATGCCACCGGTAGGGAGCTCGACCGTCTGACAAGAGGGATCGGACCCTTGGAGTTGGCGCGCACGAAGGAGCTCGTCGCGCGCCTCTTCCCGGCTCCTCCGGCCGCAGTGTTTGACATCGGCGGTGGCCCCGGCGTCTATTCGTGCTGGCTGGCGCGGGAAGGATACGAAGTGCACCTGATCGACGCCATGCCCCTGCACGTCGAAGAGGCGGAGAGGGCGTCGGCAGCCCAGCCAGACGCGCCGCTGGCGACCCTGGAGGTGGGCGATGCTCGGGCGTTGGCCTGGCCCGATGCCTGCGCCGACGCGGTGCTGCTGCACGGTCCTCTCTATCACCTGACCGACCGGCAGGACCGACTGGCTGCGATTGCCGAATCGGCCCGCATCTTGCGCCCAGATGGCGTGCTGCTTGCGGTGGGGATTACCTCTCACGCTTCCACCTTGGTCGGGCTGGTGAATTGGTGGATCCACGATCCGGACTATCTCGAGATGTGCCGGCGTGAGTTGACCGAGGGCCTGCACGTTCAGCCGCCCAACTGGCCGAGGCTCTTTACCACTGCCTACTTTCACCGCCCCGGCGAGTTGGAGGCCGAGCTAGAGGAAGCTGGGCTGGCTCACGAGGTCACCCTTGCAGTGCAAGGACCTGGCTGGCTGGTCCCCGGGTTCGAGGAAAAGTGGGAAGATGAGCAGGCCCGCGAGACGATCCTGAGCGTCGTGCGGCTTGTGGAGGCAGACGCAGGGGCTCTGGGCATGAGCCCGCACGTGATAGCTGTGGCCCACAAGCCGGGCTGAGATACGGGACAGGCGCGGCAAGGCATTTGGCACCGGAAAGGAGGGGGGATGGTCAAGTTCGAAAGAGCGCGATTGGGGGACGCTGAGCGGCTGGCAGAAGTGTCAAAGCTTGCATTCGACTACGACATCCACTACGGGGCACCCGGCCCTGGCGGCCCGCCCGGGTACGATTCGGAAAAGTGGCAGCGCCAGATCATGGGGTTCGGTGACTATTACAAGATCCTCGATGGCAAGCGGATCATCGGTGGGATCATCATCCTGCGCAATGCGGTGCGAGAGTACGAAGTAGGCCGGATCTATATCGAGCCCGAGTTCCAGAATCAGGGGATCGGCACAGAGGCGTTTCAGTTCTTGTGGGATTCCTATCCGTTGGCAAAGCGTTGGACCTTGGGTACGCCTGGCTGGAACGAGCGCACGCAGCACTTTTACAAGAAGGTGGGCTTTGTGGAGATCGGCAGGGACAGAGACGGCGGGGTCTTGTTCGAGCGCGTGATCCGGGCTGGAATTGCCGGGAGAGGGTCCGAGTGACAGCGGGGCTTGTCATCAAGCGGATTCTCATCGACGGGGCCGAGCTGACAGCGATTGCGGCGCCGGTGCTGGTGTTGACACTCTACATAAACCCACGCATCGCGCTATCGGACTATCCTCCGGACGTCCAGGCAGCAGTGCCGCCGAGGACCAGGAAGGAACTGCGCCATGGCATTCTGCTGTCGATCCCGTTCCTTCTCGCCGCGCTCGCAGTGCCTCTGCTCTCAACCTGGCTGCTCAGTAGGCAGAATGGTGGTACGATTTCGTACTGGATCGCCCTGGTCAGTATCTTTGGCGTGTATTCTGTGTTTTACCTTTTTGACTTGATCGTGCTGGACCTCCTGATGTTCTGCACCTGGACGCCAGGCTTTCTGGTGATCCCGGGTACGGAGGGCATGGCGGGCTACAAGGATTGGCGTATGCACGTGAAAGGGCACATGACAACCGGGTTGCTACTCCTAGGGGTCATGACAGCATTGCTGGCACTGGTCCCGACATTTCTTTACTAGAGGGCGTGCAGTGGGATCTGGAGGCTCGATGGGCGGGGGAACAGAGGCGCGGAATCTGCGCTGGAAGGACTTGATCACCATCAACAGCTACTCGTTCGGATTCACCCTCGTCTCGGGAACCCTCGCTGGGGTGCTACTTCCCTACCTGGTGGCCCTCATCGTGCCGTTCGACCAAAAAAATACGTACCTGGCCAACATCCGTGTCGCCAGCCTGGCACTGGCCATGTTCGTCCAGCCCGTTGCCGGGATGCTCAGCGACCGCTGTGCACATCCATTGGGCCGACGCCGTCCGTACATTGCCGTTGGCACCCTGGGCACCGTTCTCTTTCTGGTTCCGATCGGCCTCGCGCCACAGTCGGGAGATGCTGCCTACCTTACGCTCCTGGCTGGAATCGTGCTGGTGCAGGGTGCGTCGAACGTGGCGCTGGGCGCCGCACAGAGCCTAATCCCGGATCTCGTGCCCGAGAAGCAGCGGGGACGGGCCTCGGGCGTCAAGGCGGTTATGGAGCTGCTTCCGCTGATTCTGATCGTTCCTATGGGTCCCATGTTGGATGCCGGGCGGACCTGGCTGGTGCTAGGCATCATCGGGGCGGTGCAGCTTGCAGCGATGGCGGTGACCGTCGTCGCCGTTCACGAAGTGCCCCTGGACGCCAGGCCTGAGACTGGGATCGGCGAGCGGTTGCTGCGGCTGGCGGCGTTGGTGGCGATCTTTGTTGGGACGACACTGGGCGCAGCTCAGATTATCAAGGTGGGCGGCACCTGGCTGGCAAGCACTGGGGCTGGTGTGACTGTACAGGTGTGGGCGCTGGCGCTCGGAGGCCTGGCGGGTATGGTGCTGTCGATTGTAGCTGGCGTGTATTTGAGCGCCTGGGTCGGCATTGGACGGGACGCAAGCCGGCAGCGGTCGTTCATCTGGTGGGTGATCAACCGGCTCTTTTTCCTGGCAGCGATCGGCTCGATCAAGGATTTCGCCCTGTACTATCTGGGCGATGTGCTCCACGTGCCAAATCCAGCGACGGCGACGACCACGATGCTGGCAGTGGTGGGCGTCTTGTTGATGGCTTCGGCGCTGGGTGGGGGCTATCTGGCCGACCGGATCGGCCGCAAGCAGCTGATGGCATTCTCTGCCCTGGCGGCGGCGACGGGGACGGGTGTGCTGCTCCTGGCCCGTGACCTGCCGCTGGTTGTCGTCGCGGCAAGCATTATTGGCGCGGGGACGGGGATATCCTACGCCTCCAACTGGGCGATGGGCACCGATCTGGCCCCTCCAGAGGAGGCGGGCCGCTATCTAGGCATTGCCAACCTGGCGGGAGCAGGAGCAGCCATTGTGGGACTTGGGATCGGCGGGCCGTTGGCTGACCTTGGCAATGCGCTGAGGCCGGGCCTGGGCTACACTGTGGTCTTTAGCCTGTATGGCGTGCTGTTTCTTCTGTCTGCAGTAGCTCTGACCCGTATACGGGAGTAGGGACGATCCGCCGCACACGTCCTTGCGGGTGAGTGGCCTCTATCTGGGGAGAAGACCCTACCCCGGTCCGTCCGACATGGAGCCAAATCGGGATCGTGCCGTCAGGCTAGCGGAGCCTCGCCGTTGCCCCGCCGTGCTTGACTTGCGGCTGACCCTAGTCTACAATAGGGCCATGTCCGATACAGAGAGCTTTCTTGACCGCCGCCGGTTCCTGAAGGGGACCGGCGCTGTCGCACTGGCGGCATTTCTCTCCGCCTGCGGCGCGAGCGTGGATGGAGAGCCTGGGTCCCCATCGCGTGAGCAGGCTCAACGTCCTTCCCTGCCGACTCGTGCTTCCACCGCCAGTCCTTCGCCCTCACCCACCGCCTCGGTGGCGCCGGATGCGTTTGACTCACCGCTCCAATCGCCTCTGCCGGCGGCGACTGAGCCTCAGCCTCCCACGGCAACCCCCACACCGCTGCCTACCCCCTTCCCGGCTGGGCCGCCCACCAAGCTTGGGCTATTCGTCGCCTGGGTCGATCCGCAGGTGATGGATCTGGTCAAGACGGGGAATGTGGCCGTACTCAAGACCCTCGAGTTTGATCCCGAGTTCCTGGCGGCTGTCAAAGCGCACTCTCCGGATACGATCATCGTCGGACGGGTGCAACTCGAGGAGGTCCAGCTCGGCGGTGGTGACATGCTAGTCGAGGCGCGGCGGGCAGCCGAAGCCGTACTGTCGTTGGCGTTGAACGGTCGCGGCGGGGAGCTTGTGGACGCGTGGGAGGGGTTCAACGAACCAGTGCCAGGTGATGCGAGCGAGATGGGCAAGCTGGCCGAACTCGAGTCGGAGCGCGTGCGCCTGCTGGCAGAGCGCAATGTGCGGGCGGTGGTGGGCAACTTTGGCACGGGGCAGCCACCGTTTGAGCAGTGGCCCGCATTCCGTCCAGCCTTGGAGCTTGCGCAGCGCCATGGCGCTTACCTGGGCCTGCACGAGTACTCGGCGCCGACGATCTGGTTTCACACCAACCGCGCCGCCCTCGACTTTCGTGCAAGCCACTCGGACGAGGGCTGGCTGACCCTTCGCTACCGCAAGGTGTACCGGGAGTACCTGGACCGGTGGGGGCTGCGCATCCCCCTGATCATGACCGAGTGCGGAGTGGACGGCGGAGTGACGGAGCGACCCGGTCCCGCGGGCAAGGGCTGGAAAGATTTTGCCGGCTACTGGGCCGAATTGGGTATGGGGCCCGATGCGCCGGGCAATTACGTGGAGCAGCTGGCCTGGTACGACAGCGAGCTGCAACTCGACGACTATGTGGTGGGGGCTGCGGTGTTCGCCATGACAGCCTTTGAGGAGTGGCGCAGTTTCGAGCTCAAGGGGGAGGCGGCAACGATCTTGCAGCAATACCTGTCCGTGCATCCTATGCGGTAGAGGGGCCGGGCCGCTAGCTCTGGCATTGCGACGAGCGAGCGCCCTTGGCAAGCGAGAGGACCTCGCTTGCCGTGACGGCAGGACGTGCTATTCCTCGGCCGTGTCTGTGGCGTCCTCCCCAACATCTTGCTTTGTGTCGCTGTCGGTGTCCTTCTCGTTGGACTTGCCCTTTTCCTTGAGGTCGGCCGCAATCTGCTCCAGCCGGGCCGCGACGCGGCCGTGCACCGAACCCTCGGGGTAGGACCCGTCGTCCTGGATCTCCCCGGCGGGCGTTCGGGTTAGGATCTCCAACCCCTCGTCCACGCTGCGCACAGGATAGATGTGAAAGTCGCCGTCGGCGACGGCTTGGCGCACCTCGTCGCTGAGTATCAGGTTGATCACATTCTGCTCGGGGATGATCACGCCCTGGTTGCCGGTGAGCCCTTTCTGGACGCAGGTGAGGAAGAATCCCTCGATCTTTTGGATGGCGCCGCCGATCGGCTGGATGTTGCCCTGCTGATCCACTGAGCCGGTCACGGCGATGCCCTGCTGGATCGGCAGGCCGCTGAGGCTGCTGAGTAGGGCATATAGCTCGGTAGAGCTTGCGCTGTCCCCCTCAATCTCTTCGTACAGTTGCTCGAAGGAGATAGAGGCTGCCAGGCTCATAGGCGCGTTCAGGGCGTACTTGCCGCCCAGGTAGCCGGTCAGCGTCAGCAAGCCCTTGTCGAAGGTGCGGCCGCTCAACTTGGCCTCGCGATCCAGAGAGACGACGCCAGAGCTTCCGGTATAGGTGCGGACGGTGATGCGCGAGGGCTTGCCGAACTCATAGTCTGCCAGCGAGAGCACCGAGAGGCCGTTCACCTGGCCGACGGCTTCCCCTTCTACATCTACGCGGATGCTGCCCTCCTGGATCATTTCCTGGATCTGCTCCTCGGCGCGATTGGAACGGTAGATCCCTTGGGCAATAGCCTTTTGTACATCCTCCGCAGCGGTCTGCCCTACGTTGCGCCGCTTGGCCCAGTAGCTGGCTTCGCGGACCAGGTCGGCGATCTCACCAAAGCGGGTCGATAGCTTCTTCTGATGCTCTGCCAAACGCGAGCCATACTCCACCACCCGCGCCACCGCCTCCCGCTTGAAGTGCAGCAGGCCCTCCTCGTGGCAGCGGGCGGCGACGAATTGGGCATAGTGCTGGCAGGTGCCGGGGTTGCGCTCGAAGCGGGCCCCAAAGTCTGCTTTGACTTTGAACAGCTTGCGAAAGTCCTCGTCGAGCTGGTGTAGCAGATAGTAAGTCGCCGGATCTCCGATGAGCAGCACCTTCAGGTCCAGCGGGATGGGCTCCGGCTCGAGGGTCACGGTTGACACGACCTGTAGCTGAGTGCCTAGCCCCTCAGTGCGGATGTTGAGATTCTTGATGGAGCGTTTCAGGGCGTCCCAGGCCAGCGGATTCGTCAATAATCCGTTCATCTCCACCACCAGGTAGCCGCCGTTGGCACGGTGCAGGCACCCGGCCTTAATCATGGAAAGATCGGTGACCAGAGCGCCAAACTCTGCCCGGTATTCGATTCGTCCGATCAGGTTGGCGTAGGTAGGATTGGCCTCAAAGATGACCGGCGCGCCATCGCATTGGCTGTTGTCAACGATCACGTTGACTCGATAGCGATTGAGCAGTGCCTCTGTCTGTCCAGAGCGCATGGCAGCGGCGAGTCCTTCCTCTGGTTCGTCTCCGGGATCCTTGAATCCCGCCACGTTGTCAACGATATCGGCTTGCACCGCCTCCAAGTACTCGGGTACTTCCTCCAGCTCGCCGTACTTGAGTCTCAGCTCCTCGATCAGGTGCTTTACGGCAAAGGTGGCGATCTCACGATCAAAGTCTTCAACTCGGCGCTTGGTCTGCTTCTCAAGATCGCGCATGGCGCGCATCGTCTCGCCCATCTCTCCCTGGAGCTCGAGTTGGCGTCCTTCGATCTCCTTCCGCGTCTCGCCATCCAGTTGCTGGTAGGCCTCCGGTGTCAGCACCTGGCCGTTTAGCACCGGTGCGATGCCCAGGCCCATGGCTGTCTTGAGCACCGTGAAGCCGCGCGCGCTTACCAGGCGTTCCAGTTCGGCAAAGGCCTCATTGCTCTTTTCTTGCGCCTCGCGCATGATCGCCTGCTTCTGCTTGACATAGTCCTCGCTCTCAAACGCACGTGGGATCTCGCGTTGCAGATCGCTGATCAGCTCTTGCATGTCGCGCCGGAACCCGACCGCCTTGCCTGGTGGCAGGGAGACGGCGTTGGGGCGGTTGGGATCGGTGAAATTGAAGACATAGATCCAGTCGGGGGGCACCGGTTGATCAGCGGCGATCCGATCCAGGTAGGTGCGCAGCGTGGTCGTGCGTCCCGTACCGGTGTAGCCGAGGGCGTATACGTTGAAGCCAAAGCTGGCGATCCCCACGCCGAAATCAATGGCGTCAACCGCACGCTTCTGCCCGATGATCACCACTTCTCCGGGTAGCGATTCCGTCGTCTCGAACTCGAAAAGCGCCGGATCACACGGGTTCGACAGCTCGTTGGCGTGCAGCTCTCTGGGCTTCTTACTCATCTCAGCGTCCCTCCGCGGTGGTCCGCTGATTATATCGTCAAATCAGCAAAATGGGAAATGCTGAGGGGGTGGAAGAGGTCGAGATCAGCGTTTGAGAAAGAGGTCTTTCCTTCGCATAACTAAAGCAAGAGAAGGAAGGCCCGGCGCTGGCTTTTCTAAGATGACAAGCTTATGCTATGCGAAGAACAGTGCGTACCGTTTGATTGTGGCGGCGGTTGGGAGACCGGGGATACGCGGCGGGCGAGTCCGGTTCCGCCTGAGGCAGGGCTTTCGTGGACCTGGGAGCTATGTTGGGGGTAGGGCCTGCAGAGGAGGAAGCTGATCCAAGCTGGTGATCCCGAATTGCTGCAGGAAGTCAAAAGTGGTGCCGAATATGATGGGGCGGCCCGCCTGATCCAGGCGGCCGACCTCCTCGACCAATCCTCGGTTGATCAGAGTACGCAAGACGCTGTCAGAGTTTACGCCGCGAATTGCCTCGACCTGGGCGCGCGTGACTGGCTGACGATATGCCACAATGGCCAGCGCCTCCAAGGCAGCGGGCGACAGCTTGCCTGTGAGCTCGAGTCCCAGCAGCTTGCGCACAATCTGGGAAGCCTCGGGGGCGGTGACCATCTGGACACGCTTTCCCTTGCGCTGGATGCGCAGGCCCCGATTTGCGGACTCGTGGCTCAGGATCAGCAGCGCCTGTTCCACTTCCTCGATCTCCGCTTCGAGGATCTCGGCCAGACGCGGGACAGCGATGGCCTCCGTGGCAACAAAGAGGAGCGCTTCCACCTGCGCTTGGAGGGAAAGGGTGGTCTCTATGGAGTCTGTGTCGTTCTGCCTGCCGTCCATTCTCTGTGATTCGCCCCTTGTTCGATGTTGTGCTATAATGGCGCCGCCCTAGAAGCTAATGCTATGGAGTGATGTCAGGAGGTCTCGTCGTAATGCAAGAGCGGCCTGGTCTGGTTCGTGTGCTGGTAGCCATTCTGGTCCTGTTGGGCCTTGGCTGTGGTCCCTGCAATCTCCTATCCGCCAATGTGCCGACGCCGCCTCATGCAATCGCGATATCAACCGAGGCTGCAGCCCAACTGGAGTCGCGCATCCAGCAGAACCTGGCCGGAGAGCCAGGCAAGCCATTCATCTTGCGCATGACCGATTCGGAGGTCACGTCGCTGGTGGCTGCCAAGCTGACTCAGTATGACGGATCTCCGGTTGCAGATCCCCAGATCTGGTTTACGAAGGGCAAGGTCTTCGGGACCGGGAAACTGGTAAACGTCCTACCCCTCCAGACAAGCTTTTACGTCGTAGCCATGGCACGCATTGTGGATGGCAAGGTCACAGTCTCGATTGAGGAGAGTTCAGCCGGGGCGCTGCCCATTCCCGAAGGTGTCCTGAGCACCATCTCGCAAAGCATCAACGAGACTGTCGACGAGCTGCAACTCGAGATCACGGTCACCGCGTTCGAGATCCTGGAAGGGGAACTCATTGTTAAGGGTGTGCGCCAGTAGGTTGGGCCCCAGCGCAGCGCATCCAGGCGCTATTCCTTCGGATAGGGCGCGTGTTTGATCTTTACGTTCACTTTGCCTAGTTTCAGGCCCATCCGCTCCACAATGACCTCTCGGGTGACCTCGATCACCTCCTCTGTCTTCATGGGGACGTCGATGTCAGGCGACGTCTCCAGCACCATGTCTACGTCCACCCCGCGCGCCTTGCCTGAGATGCTCGGGTTCACATTGACGACGTCGGGCAACTGATCGATGTTGTAGGCGAGTCGTCGTTCAATGGAATCCACGGTGATATGCGCCTCACCTCCGGACAGCTTTTGCGTGCGAATGGTGCGCTTGCGGGGGCGGCGCAGCTCAAGCCAGATGACGCCGAGACAGGCAAGGACGACGACTCCGCCGACGATCACGCGTGCGCTGGCAAACAAGAGCCTGTCGCCGCTATTGATATAGTCCGCGGCGCCCTGGCGCAGCCAATCGAAGGTGGCCGCGGCAAGCCGCAGAGAATCCTGGGGCAGGATCACAACGAGCACCGTGGCAACGATGATTAATATCAGCAGAAGGATCACTACCACGCGATTAAAGACGTTCATCAACAACCTCCTTGTAACTTGGCGCAACCGGTTGTCATTGTTCCACGTTGGACCAATTATACCTCACTTGCTGGCTTTCGTCCAATGCAAACCCCGGCAACAATGCATGCCAGACCCCAGGCGGTCAATGCAGCGAGGCTCAGTCCGAGTCCCACACTGGCGCTGGGCGGCGCGTAGGTGAAGGCAATCTCATGCGCGCCTGGCGTCAGATACACGCCACGGAAGTAGAGATCAGCGCGCTCGATCGGTGCAGGTGCGCCGTCGACCTCTGCCTGCCAGCCAGGATAATAGGTGTCGGTCAGTATGAGATAGCCCGGGCTGTCGATACTGGCCTGAATCCGCACCTCCTCCGGCGCGTAGGACACAATCCTCGCGCTAGACTCTGCTCCGGCATATCCGGTCTCCCTCGCCTCTCCATCCACGAGCAAGACCTCGGCAGCCAGATCAAAGGCGGGGCTGCGCAGCTGCTCGAGCGCCTCCTGATCGCTGGCGGCGGTTCTGGCCTGGTGGACGACAAAGGCGCGAGGCAATACGGTAAGGTTCTGGTAGATCTTGACGTCCCCCGAGTGCACAAGCCTATACGCCGGATCGATCGAAAGGTTGCGGCAGGTGCTAGTCTTTTCGTCTATGAGCGAAAGCCCCCGCAGGATAAACCGCTCGCCAGGCAGGAGCGAGTGCACTGTGATGGTCTTGGGAACGAGGGCCTCGTCCAGGTCCAGCACGGCGGCATAATCGCTGCCCTCAATGTTGTCCCGCCAGCGGTGGCCTACTCGGGCTACCGCGTGGGCAACGGGCGCCGCATCGTATAGACCTTCGGCGGTGTGCTCACCGGCGCGCAGGGTGCGGGTGACCATCTCGCCTGCGCCGTCGGTGATGATCACCTCCGCCACCGGCGTGCCATTGGCTAGGCTTGCCGAGCCGGTGAGATAGGAGACGACGCCCAGCTGTGTGGCCTCGAAGGCCGGTAGGTCGGAAAGGGTCAGGTCGCCCAAGGGGACGGTGTGCTCTAAGTCGTAGAAGACGTCGTCGATCCAGGCATCCTGGGTTTTGTCGGTCATGACGTACTTGACATTGAGTAGGGACAGGAGCTTGGCCGGCGGGATCTCGTGGAGTTGCTGCCTGAGGCGCCCGTCGCGCGAGACCTGATCCGCGGGAAGGAAGAGCTGCTCCAAGGTGACATACTCGCTGGTGGGCAGCAGGCCGCCATCATAACCGTCGACGCTGAACAGGCGGTAGCGCAGCGGGAGGTTGTAGGCCAGCACTTCTTTCCACTTTGTGGCGACGATCAGGTCATAGATCGCCTCGTCGGAGAGAGCCCCATCATATAGGGACTGGAGGTCCGCCAGGTCGCCGGGATCGTAGCCTGTATCGGACATGCTGAGGAAGCGGAACGGCTCGCCCGGTGATGTGTAGATGGCGTCGGCCAGCAAGTGGCTGGGTCCCGTGCGCATCGAGTCAAAGGCTGCCGGGGCGGTAGGGTGGCTGTAGGCCAACTGGCGGCCTGCGAGCAGGAGCTCGAGTGTTAGCAGAAGCAGGACGGCAGGCCAGCACATTCTGGCTACGGCCCGGCGCCGCGGCAGGGAAAGCACCTCGAGGCCGATGCCGGCCAGGATTGCTCCGCCAAAGGCATATAGCAGCAACCAGCGGGCGGGCACGCGAAAGAGATCGAAGCCGGGCACTACCTTGTACAGCAGGTAGTAGACCGGATTATAGCCGCCGAACGCGAGAAACAGCCCCAGCAGTACCAGGCCAAGGTTCGCGCCGCCGACTCGCTTGCGGCGAGCGACTGCCCATGCGCCGGCAGCAGCCAAGGCCAGACCGATCAAGCCCACGTAGGCGACGAACTCGCTATTGGGCGGTTCCCAGAGAAAGGGAGGCAGGAAGGCCTTGAAGATCAGACCGGGCTTGAGCGAGGAAGAGGCGGCTTCGTTGTAGGGCAGGCCGCCGCTGCGCACTGACAGTCTCGATAGCTCCAGCGTGGGCAGCAATTGGCCAGCGGCCATGACCAGACCGATGAGGACCATCAGCGCGAGCGCGCCGGCCCCGCGCAATCCCCGCCACAGCTTGCGCGCCCTAAAGTCGGCCCAGCCCCGCAATAGTGCGTAAAAGCCAGCGCCAAACAGCACGATGTAGGCCGCCTGCGTGTGCCCGGCGAGCAAGGCCAGGGCGACGACGGCGCCGCCACAGAGCACAGACAGCCACCGCCAGCGGCTGCCGGTCAACGAGCCCTCGACGCACAGCAAAAGCCACGGGAGCCAGGCCGAGGCGTTGAGTTGGTTCAGATGCTCCACCTGAGCGCCCAGAAAGCCGCCAAACGCAAAGACGGCGGCCGACAACAAGGCGGGCAGTGGGCGGAGCTTGACGGCGGCGCGGGAGAAGAGATAGGTGCCTGCCCCTGCCAGCCAGACGTGGGCCACGATGCTCCAGGCTACCTGCTTGGGCGTCGAAAGCCAAAGTAGCGGCCAATGCAGCGGGTAGAGGACTGCTACCTGAGAATTGGCCAGTAGCGGTGCGCCCATGAACAGGGATGGGTTCCATAGGGGCAGCCTTCC
>JBFFCR010000055.1:0-13549 GCA_041559855.1 Anaerolineae bacterium
ACGGGCCCAAGTGGAAGTAGCGAGAACGGGGGATGCAGGGGCGCGGCTCTGCGGCATCGTGCCGGGCCGCTCTCGCGGCCTTCACGCACAGACCTTGGCAAAGGGGCTCCAGCTCAACCGTGCATGCGTCGTTACGGAGACGATCCCGACGGGAGCCTTTCGAGTTTCAGATGCTCTATCTCTTGCATCTGCTCTGCGCTGATGGGACCCAGGCGCAACGCCCCGGCATCTTCCTCTACTTGCTCGATGGTACGAAAGCCCGGCACGGGCACCGTGCGGGGACTGCGGGCCCAGATCCACCCCAGGGCGCCCTGGACAAAGCTGCGACCGTCTCGGGTCAGTATCGGGTCCATAGCCCGGACCACTTCCAGATCCTGCAAGAACCTGGGGATCTCGAAGAACTGGCCGCGCCGGTCATCCTCAGGCAGTTGCGTGTTGGCTGTCCACCGACCGCTGAGCATGCCCATGGCCAGGGGGATGCGGTTGATGCTGGCCAGGTCCTGTTCGTCGCACAGAGCCAACATGCCCGGGGCGTCCATCAGGATGTTCAACCGGTGCTCGATGGCCGTGCAGTGGCTACCCTCGGCAAAGAACCGGGCGCGCTCCACGTCGTCGGTACTCCAGCCGTAGTAGCGGATCTTGCCCTCGTCGACCAGATCCTCCAGCGTCTCGCGCACCTCCTCGGCCCGCGCCAGATCGTAGTCGCGAAGATGAAAGATGTACAGGTCGATATAGTCGGTGTTCAGGCGGCGCAGGCTGGCCTCGCAGGCCCGCCGGATAAAGGCCGGATCCGGCTTCTCCTCGGTGGGCTGGCGAGTCTGCTCGTCAAAGGGCTCGCCAAACTTTGTGGCGATCACCACCCGGTGGCGCTGGCGGGCCAGTGCCTGGCCCAGGATGCGCTCGCTATGTCCTCCACCATAGACGTCTGCCGTGTCGAAAAAGTCGATGCCCAGGTCAAGAGCGCGATGGATGGCCCGGATGGCCGCGTCGACCTGGTCCTGCCTGTAGTGGACGATCAAGTCGTTCACCTGCCAGCCCAACCCGCCGATGCGGGCCGTGCCCAGCCCGAGGGCGCTGACCTGGATGCCGCTTCTGCCCAGTGCTCGTTTCATCGCCAGCCTTTCCTGCCTTCGAGGCGTCCTATCCCCATCTGTGAGAGCGCCGATGGCCCACCCGTGCGAGTACTGTCACTTGTCCTCGTCCGGCTGGTGTAGCATGTAGCCTGTGCCCGGTTGCGTGAGCAAGTACTGGGGTGCGGAGGGCTGGGGCTCTAGCTTCTGCCGGAGGTACCGCATGTAGACGCGCAGATACTCGGCCTCTTCGCCGTATTCCGGACCCCAGACAGCCCGCAGCAGCTCGCGGTGCGGAAGCACACGGTTGGCGTTTGAGGCCATGTAGGCCAGCAGCCGGTACTCGGTGGGCGTGAGCTTGACCTGCGTGCCTGCAGAGGTGACCAGGTGCTGGGCGAAATCGATCTCGATGGGCCCGGCCTTGAAGCCCTGCCGGGAGACGATCTCCTCGGGCCACTTGCTGCGGCGCAGGACTGCCTGCACGCGCATCAACAACTCGGTGATCGAGAACGGCTTGGTCAAATAGTCGTCGGCCCCCACCTCGAACCCGTGGATCTTGTCGACCTGTTCGCTGCGGGCGGTGAGCATGATCACGGGCACGGCCGAGAACTCGCGGATGCGGCGACAGACCGCATAGCCGTCCATCCTGGGCAACATCAGGTCCAGGAGGACCAGGTCGGGCAGCTCGCGCTCAAAGGATTGGAGGGCCTCTTCGCCGTCCGCAGCGGTCAACACGGCATAGCCTGACGATTCGAGATTCGCCTTGAGCAGTTTGAGGACGCGTGGCTCGTCGTCCACGGCAAGAATTGTGGCCTTCCTACTCATGCGGTTTCTCCTTTCGGGTCTCACTCGGGAGGGCAAGGGGCAGGGTAAAGTGGAAGGTGCTGCCTGCGCCAGGCTGGCTTTCCGCCCAGAGTCTCCCCTGGTGAGCTTTGACGATCGCTTTGCAGATGGAGAGACCCAGTCCGCTGCCGCCGACCCTGCGCGTCGAGGCGCTGTCAACCTGGTAGAAGCGGTCAAAGATCCGGTCCAGTTGCTGCTCGTCGATGCCGATGCCGAGGTCGGTCACAGAGGTCTGCACGGCCTCTGGCGTCGCTTGTGCGGAGATGGTGATGGGACCGCCGTCAGGCGAGTACTTGATGGCGTTCTCCACCAAGTTGCGCAGGACCTGCCGCGCTCGCCGGGAGTCGGCACTGACGGGGGGCAGATCGGGAGGCACGTCGGTCCCGATGTTGTGGGCGCTGGTCATCCTCTGGAATTCTGCTGCCGTCCCCTCGATGATCGGACGCAGGTCGATCGGCTCTGTCTCGATGCTCAGCGTCCCGGCCTCGATGCGCGACATGTCCAGCAGGTTGCCGATCAGCTCAGCCAGCCGGTCGCTCTCCTGGTCGATGATGGCCAGGAACTCGCGGCGGCTGACGTCATCCCACTCGACATCGTCACGCAGGAGGGTGGTGGCAAAGCCCTTGATGCTGGCCAGGGGTGTGCGCAGCTCGTGGCTGACGGTTGCGAGCAACTGCGACTTCATCTCATCCAGTTCCTTTTCGCGGGTGATGTCGCGGATCAGGATGCCGAGGCCGAGGGAATCGCCGCTGGCTTCATGGATGGAAAAGAATCGCGCCTGGACCGTGCGCGAGGCGGGTTCGGTCAGGGCCAGTTCTACCGTTGGCGTGGTCTGCGGATCAGAGAGCGCAGCCCTGATCTGGCTGAAGGTGCGTCTCGGCCTGGCGACGCGCTCGCCGATGGCGCGATCGAGATCCGCAAAGGTGTACCCCACCTTGTCCAGGTCTGGGAGGTTCAGGATCGTCTTGGCGCGCGGGTTGGCAAAGACGATCCGGTCCCGTTTGTCCAGGAGGATGAGCCCGTCGACCATGCTGTTCATCACGCTATCCAGCGTGGCGCGGCGGCGCTCGGCGTCTTCGATGAGCTGGGCGTTGGCGATGGCGATGCCGATCTGGTTGCCAATGGCAGTCAGGAACTCCCCATCGGCCTCGGTGAACTCGCGCTGCTCGCGGCTCTGGATGTTCAACAGGCCCAGCACCTCGCCGCGGGCCCGGAGGGGAAGCCGCACGCAAGAGTGGAATCCCTCCCTCTGGCAGGCCGTCCGGCTGCGCGCGGGATGGGTTGCGATGTCGGCTATCAGGGCCATCTCCCCCGAGTTGACGACCCGGCCGCAGATGCACTCGCCGGCGCCTACGATCGACTCGGCCGCGATGAACGGCTCCGACAGCCCTGCGTGGGTGTGGAGGATCAGATCCCCGGTCTCATCATCGACCAGGAATATCTCACCCGAGTCCTCGCCTATGACCTCCAGTGTGGTCTGGAGGGCGCCAGCCAGGATCTCGTCCAGGTCCTGGGTGCAATTGACCTGGGCGGCGATGCTGGTCAAGGCGGCCAGTTCGGCGGGGCGCGTACGATCAGGCAATGTTCACTCCTCTGCAGGTCCCTGATGGCGGGGCCTGCCCGGTCTGCGGCAAGAGATCTCATCCGGCCCGGTGGCCAGTTTCAGTATAGCATGGTCAGGTGCAGAAGGCAAAGCTCGCCCTGGGCTAGCAGGGTTCCGCCAAAGTCCAGCTCGCGCAGGGCAAATGTAGGTTAAGAAAATGATCCGGTAATGATGCGTGGTTCCGTCCGCACCGTTTGCCGCGGGCTAAAGCCCCCGGCTGAAAAAGCGAAGGACGCTAAAGCGCCCTAAACCAGTTGAAATAGATAGAATGGCCTGCTTCAGCAGGCTTTGCTCTCTCAGACCGGTGCTTCAGCGCCGGGCCAGTGCGGGCAGAACGTGACCTAGGTGATTGCTCAACCTTCATCAGTCCGGCGGGAGGGCGGTAGGGTGGCCCACGCCGAGCAGGAGGGAAGGCTGTCCTCAGAGTTACGGGAATGGGTTTCTCTTGCGGCTTCTGGTCGAAGGGTGCTCGCTCTGGCCGGGAAGCTGGCATGGTTTGCCTCCTGAGGTCAAGTGCGTTCACCCCAACCGGGACGGAGTCGACATTGCCCCCTTGGTCAACCTATGGTATCATGGTGGCGTGTGCTATGCCGGGTGTCCGTGCGCGCCGGCTGCGCGTGCGGACAGGTTCTCTTGAGGGGAAGGGGGTAGGCAGATGGATAGGAAGAGGAGACGCCGGAGCAGCCCGCTGGGTGCCGTGCTCTTGCTCCTGATCGGCGGCATCCTGCTGCTGAATGCGCTTGGCACGTTGGAGTGGAGCATTTGGTGGTCAGTGATCAGGTTGTGGCCGCTGCTGTTGATCGCCGCGGGATTGGATCTGCTGCTGGGTCGCTCAAAGCTGGGGGGACTGATTGCGACCATCCTGGTCCTGGCGCTGGCGGTCGGTGCCCTGTGGCTGATGTCCAGCGGTGCGATAGGCGGGGACCTGGTGACCCAGCCGATCCAAGTACCACTGGGCGACAGCACTCGCGCGAGCATCACCGTCGAGCCGGTCGTCGGCACGCTGCGCATCGGAGCAGCGGCCGAGTCGGCCAATCTCGTCGAGGGCAGCGTGAGCCGAGGCAAGGACGAGAAGATCGAGCCGAAGCTGGCTCATGCAGGCGGCGTAGCTACCTATAGCCTGAGCGCGGAGGGCAACAGCTGGAACGGCTTTCCTGGCGGCTGGGATCAGAGCCGCGTCTGGGAGCTGGCCCTCAGCCCGGGCGCCAGCCTGTCGGTCGTGGCGGAGATGGCGGTGGGCGACAGCGAGATCGATCTGACCGGCCTGACGATGGAGTTTCTGAAGGCGGATATGGGCCTGGGTCGCATCAAGGTAGTCCTGCCGGCGACGGGCCGCTTTGATCTGTCCATCTCGCAGGGGGTGGGTGTCGTGGAAATCGTCATTCCCAAGGGAATGGCGGTGCGCATCGAGACCGACACGGCGCTGGCTGACCGGCAGATGCCCGACGACCTGGTGAAAGACGAAGAGTTTTACACGTCGCCTGGCTATGCCAACGCCACGGACCGCGTCGAGATCGACGCAGCCGTCGCCGTGGGCATGCTCACTGTGCGTTACCAGGAATAATCGCGCTCGCTCACCCAATCTACCTGGCTCGAGGAGATGCCGGACGCCATGCAACTCTACTACATACGCCACGCCCAATCGGAGAACAACGCCCTCTGGCTCGAGACCGGTACCCATAACTGGCGCACGGAGGACCCGGACCTGACGCCAACGGGCTACGAACAGGCCCGGCTGTTGGCCCATCACCTGGGACGCCGCCCGATGGAGCGCGCCCTTCCCGTGGCCGACTGGAACCCGCAGAATATCGATGGGTTTGGCATCACCCATCTCTACTGCAGCCTCATGGTCCGGGCCGTCGCCACGGGGGCCATAGTCGCGCGCGAGCTCGATCTGCCCCTGGTCGCCTGGGAAGATCTGCACGAGGCCGGCGGCATCGCGCAGCTCGACATCGAGACCGGTGTGCGCACGGGGCTGCCGGGCCGCAACCGCGCCTATTTCGAGACCCACTACCCTGACCTGATCCTGCCCCAGTCGCTGGGCGAGGAGGGGTGGTGGAATCGGCCCTACGAGGAGCGCGCGCTGCGGCCTGTGCGCGCACAGCGTGTTCTGCGCGCGCTGCAGTCCAGGCACGGCGACAGCGATGACCGGGTCGCGGTCATCAGCCACGGCGCGTTTTTTTTCTACCTGATGCATGCAATTCTTGACCTGCCGCCCGAACCGCCGGTGTGGTTCTATATGGAGAATACGGCCATCACGCGCATCAACTTTTCGGAGGAGGGGACCGCGGTGGTGTATTCCAACAGCACCAGCCACCTGCCGCGAGAACTGGTGACCTGAGCGGCGAGGGGGGCTGTCCCAAGAGTGTCACCCCGAAGGAGCGCAGCGACTGAGGGGTCTCTGAATCCATCTTCAAAGGATAGAAACGCGATGTTTCGCTTTGCTATTGAGAAGCTGACGCATGTCATGCCGAACGGGGCGCAGCGATGTGAGGCATCTCGGATCTCTCCCTACGGTCGAGATGACAGCAGGGTGGACGCTTGGGATGAAAAGCATTCGCGGACCTGTTTCTGGTCTGTAGAGTGGCGGCGCACGCCACGGATCAACTCAACACGCTAGAGCATGGCCCTTGGGACATCCCGGAGCAAACGGGCTATGGCCGCCGGTGCCGGAGCACCGAGACGCGAGCAAACAGGCTGTGGCCCGCCGTTGCGGATCGCAGATCGTGTCATGGGGGAATCAATGTCGCACACTGATCAGGCAGCGCCGCTGCCCGTCAAGATCCTTGCCGTCGTGCTCTTCCTGTTTGGCCTCCTGGCCTTCTTCGGCTCCATGTTCCTGTGGGGACAGGGCTTTATCCTCCAAGCCCCGGAAGATATCGAGCTTGCCTTTCCCATCACCGACATGGTGGTCAACGCTCCGGCGTCTATCATAGCGGCGGTTGGCCTGTGGAGGCTCAAGCGCTTTGGCTATTGGGCAGCCTACTTTTGCGCCGGGTTCTACCTCTATGCCTCGGTGTATATCTTTGTGGAGGTGGCCCAGGGGGGTCCGCCCTACGCCGTCGAGATCCTCGTGCCGCAGGTGCTTGCCGTGCTGGCAGCAGTCGCCCTGCTCATCCTCCCCGAGCGCTACCGCGAGCGGTTCCGCTAGGCATCCAGGCGTAGGAATGGCAGACTGCGACGCGGTGGCGGACTTGCTCCTATTGGCCTTGCTGCAGCGGCAATCGCGTGTAGCGAATCTGTCTTCTGTCCACAACGCAGATGGAGGTCTCTAGGACCTCCGCCGGAACTTGAGTGAGAACCCGGTCGAGTAGTTGACACATCTCGGCGTCCGAGTAGTTGCCGCCCCGGAACAAGATCAATCCATGGCCTTCAGCCGAGCTGAGCGCCAATAAGCGAGGGAAGTCGAGGTCCGCGGTGATTACAACGCGATTCTCGTGGCGCGCTGTCGCCAGCACGTCGAGATCTGAGGCCCGCGCCAGGCCCATGTCCTGGGCGTGAACGCCTGCATGTCCGTGTGCCTCGAGCACGCTCAGCAAGGACCGGGAAACCGGCATGTCGAGCAGCACGTTCATCAGGCGAACTCGATCACCTGCTCATCCGCCAAGAGTGCAGCATAGTTCAGGGCTTCTCGGATGTCTTCTCGCTCGAGATAGGGGTATGCCTCCAGGATCGATTCCGGCGTCTCGCCGGATGCAAGTAAGCCGAGCAGGCGCGACACAGGAAAGCGCAGACCTCGAATACAAGGTTTGCCGCCAAAGACTTTGGCGTCCACCGTAATCCGTTTAAGCATCATCACGCTATCTCCCTAGAGACTCCCGACCTGCGGGTCGCGAATCAGGTGCCCTCATTATACACTCGGTTCCTCAAGAAGGCAAGAGCGGTCGGGCCGCACCTTAGTTTACATAACCTCTCCCTATTGACTTCTGCCACTGACCGTGATACAATAGAGTCGCATTTGCAGTTTCTAGCTCATTCTGGCACCTCACGACGCCACACCCGCCCACGCCACCTAGGTCAGTCAGCGTCTTTGGAGGAGATTGGGCAATGCCTTTGCGCCGCTATCATGACTTTGTCATTCTGACCGACGATCGCGACGTTGGGCCGGATGGCGATGGCACGCTCACTGGCTTTACGGTGCGCGTTTTCCAGTCGCCAGCGGGTGAGGGCGAGCGCAAGGAGTCTGTCTCCATACCTGACCCTGCGCACTCTATTCCCGAGTATGTTGAACTCGGCGCGCAACGCCGCCGTCTGGCGAACCGCTGCCTCGACCTTCAAGAGCAGATCGCCTTTGGCCGGACCCTGACCGAGTTAATGCTCCCGCCCTATGCCCGCAGCATGTTCCGGCGCAGCCTGTCCGAGTTGAGTCCCGGCGAGGGCCTGCGGCTCCGGCTCCGGCTGCTGCGCGAGCTGGCCCTCTTTCCCTGGGAGTACATGTACCTCCAGGATGAGGGCGATGCGCCGACCGCGAGCGGCTTCCTGATCCTCGACCCGCGCATCTCCATCGTGCGCCACGAGGCGATCGCCACGCCGCCGGAAAAGATCCCGCCGGGCGACGTGCGCCGCGTCCTGATCGCCATGGCGACGCCTGAGCCACACGATACCTACGAGCCGCTCAGCAGCTTGCCCGACGAGCAGCAGCAGATCAGGGATGCCCTGACCAAGATCAGAGGGCTGGATGTCCGCTGCCTGCCTGACTATGGCGCCGCGCCCGCGTGGGAGACGACCCCTGGTGCGAGCCCTGCTCAGGTGCAGGCCAGCATCCAGGCGCTCCAGCACGTCGACCTGTTTCACTTCAGCGGGCACGGCGACTTTCCGACACAGATGTCGCCCCTGTTTGGCGAGTACGAGGGGAAGGGCATAGTCATCCTGGCCGATGCCGACAACCAGGCCGTGGCGGTCCCGGCCGAGCGGCTGCAGGAGCTGCTGGGGGAGCATGGCATCCGGCTGGTGACATTGGGCGCCTGCGAGACCGGCATGCGCGACATCTTTAACGCCTGGAGCAGCGTCGCCGCGGCCCTGCTGAAGGGGCGCATCCCGTCGGTGGTGGCGATGCAGTTCGGGGTGAAGGATCAGCTCGCGGCGGCATTTATGGCTGCCCTCTACCAGGCGCTGGTGGCAGGGAGCACAGTCGACGAGGCGGTCTTTAGCGGGCGGGCAGCCATCCGCGCCCTGTCCTACGGCGAGTTTGCCGACGATCGGGACTGGGGCACGCCTGTCCTCTATTCGCGGGTGCCCGGCGGCTGCCTATTTCCGCCCGTGGAGGACGAGGAGGCGCGCCAGCAGGCCCAACAGGGCCTGGACGTGCGCACGAGCTTGCACCAGGCCTGGTGGGATTGGACCGATCACCGGGCAGCCGTCAGCCGGAGCCAGCTACGCTACCTGGCTGGACTCAGCGAGTCGCGGGAGGAGGCGGGCGAGCCCTTGGAGGTGCAGCCGGCAGAGGCCCTGCTCCTACTCCGTTCCGCGGTGGTGGAGAACAAGCCAGTGAAGCGCTGGTTGGCGCACCTGCGGCGGGCGGGCGCGGACCTGATGGCCGAACTAGATGATGCTGGCCGGGCCACGGGCGCGGCAAGGGAGGAGGCCAGCGTCTTTGACCTGGGAGGCGTGCCCCAAGAGGACCGCCCCCGGGAGGCGGGGCCGGTGGCCTGGACGGCTGTTCGCCACTCTGGTCCCGTGACGCGCCAGACCGCCGCGCTGGCGCTGACCGCCCTGCCGCCGGTCCCCGAGGCCGGGCTAGAGCGGATCGACGGCGCGCTGCGCGGGATCAGGCGGCCGTGGAAGCGCTACGCCCGCCGGGCCGAGCTCCGCGGCGCGCTCGCTGACGGCGACCCCGATCTCGTGGAGCCGGCCAATTCCGGGCTGCCGCCGTGGGATCGGCTGGGCATCTGGTTCTGGCGCTTCTGGCGGCGGGTGATTGATGACCGCGACCGCGTTCTGGCGATCACCCTGGGGGCCGGTGTGGGGGCTGCCCTTGCCCTGGGCCTGTTCCGAGTTCTCATTGCCATTCTCACGCACGAGGCGATCGGCGTCACCTTTGCCTGGTACTCGTACCTCGCCTTTATCCCATGCGGAGCGCTCGGCCTGGGCATGGCCCTGGCGCCCCCCGCCAGGCTGATCCGTCGAAATAGTCGGACCGCCGCCGCTCCCCTCGGACTCTTGCTGGGCACTGTCCTTTTCGCCGTCGCCCATATCCTGGTGATGCTGCTTTTTGGGGTCAAGCCTGCTGCAGAGGCATACCGCATAGGCACCGGGGCCCTGGCCGGGTTCGGACTGGCCCTCGCGCTCTACGGCCTGGGCCGGCGGCCCTGGCCCAGGGTCTCCTGGCTATGGCGGGTTGGTATTGCCTCGGTCGTTCTGACGCTGGCCCAGTATCTGGCCCAATACCTGGCCGTGTTGTCGGGAGAGATGTGGGAAATCGATGGCAAGTTCCGGACGTCGGTCGAATTCTCTAGGGAACCCGTCTTCTACCAAGGCTATCTCAATCCATATGAATGGTTCCAGTCACTCCAGCGCTGGGTCCAATCCCTTGGCGACTTTCACGGGGGCGACCTGCTGGCCCTCCTGGATGCGCTGCTCGTTGGCGTCGTGTTGACGCTGGGAATAGGCTTGGGGTTGGCTGTGGCGCTAAGGCTGCTGGACCGATATCGCACTCTGGTTGGGAGGGCAGAGGAACGGCGATTCACACTCGACTTTGACAGCGAGCCGCTTGGCGACTCGCGGGTGCAGGAGGCGTTCGTCCTCGCTATAGACAAGGAGCCGGGTACTGCGCAGGCCTTCTCTAGTGACGTGGTTAGGTTCACGGCCATCATCGGCGGCGAGCCGGTGGATGCCTACACGTATCCGTACGATCCTGAGAGGGCGCTGGTGATTCTGGAAGAGGTCGCCTACGACCGCGATCAGGCTGTGATCATCCTCTTTCCCGAGGAGGATGCTCAGGTGGGCGATGCGGCCAGGTTGATCGCCGGGGCGCTGGGCAAGATCGACGTCAATGTCGAATTGACTCCAGTGCCCGGGGCGGATCTGGATGTCGCGAGAGAGGAGTACGTGTCGGGCGGGTTGCCAGTCCTGATCGTCTATCACTGAAAGCCACACATCCTGGGTCCTGCGAGGTCGTGCGTTTCGCGGGATCTGACCGCGAGGGACAACATGGCCTCTGACTCTAGCGCGTCCTTCCGCTTCACCGCCCGACTGCAGTTCGAGATCGGCGCCGGAGGTTTTTGGAGCGCGCGGCGTGCGGGTGCGAAGAGTGGACGAATAGTAGGGAGGATTGTAGCCGATGGATGAGGAGAAGAGGAATCTAGTCTACCGAGTGGTTCGTATCGCGATCATCCTCTGGGTGGGGCTCATGCTGCTGCTGTGCGGCGGCTGCGGTGAGGAGCCGGACGCTGTATCCGTTGCCCATGACTATCAAGTCAGCAGGGAGAGGGCCCAGGTCAAAGCCCACGTTGAGAGCGAGTCGGCCGATACTACGGAGGCTGAGCTATACACGCTGCCCGACAGCGTCTGGCGGGACATGCTCGACCATGGGCGCGTGTGGACCAACGACGTGGGGCGCGCCGAGCTGAGAGCGGACTGTACGCAGCCGGCTGGCGGCGCGCCGGTGTGTAACTGTGAGGCGGTCATCCTCTATCAGGGCAGCAGCCTTGTGTCGAGGCCATGCCATCCTGAAGAGTCTGCCGGCACCTGCGCCACCGGGCAAGCCCTGCTGGTCAACTGCGACATCTGTTTCGAGACGCTCAGCAGCCGCACATGCCCGGTGGGCACCTGGGTGTCGATCACCTACCTGGGCCAGTCAGAGATCACCATTGTCACAGTGGGCGAGGGAGCTGCCACCGTCACTCCGGTCACCGTCCTGGACTATGAGGAAATAGGCCCCTTCGAGTTCGAGTTCAAAGCCCGCGAGTGGAGTGATGAGCCCATCGCCCTCGAGGCCGAATCGATCGCCACCGAGTCAGGCGAGGCCAACCTTCCCTTCTTTCTGTATACGGCGCCCGAGGCCAGTCTGAAACGCCTGATGACCCAGGCCGAGGAGTTGGGCATTGAGTTGCCGCCGCCCGGCGAGCCCCTGCCCGCTGAACAGCTTCCGATCCTCATAAACCCGGAATTCGGGTTGCCGCCGGTGCTCGATGCGCTGGGGTGGGAGCAGCCCAATCTCCAGCTATGGATATTCGAGCTCAGCATCAGTGCCTCCGAGCACGGGGACATTCTGTTCCCGCCGATCCCGCTGCCTGACGAGGAGCCGGGATTCACACTCGACTTTGACGGCGAGCCGCTTGGCGACTGGCGTGTGCAAGAGGCGTTTGTCCTCGCCATAGACAAAGAGGCGGTTACCACGCAGGCCTTCTCTGCTGAGGGGGTTGGGTTCACGGCCATCATCGGCGGCGAGGCAGTGGATGCCTACACCTATCCGTACGATCCTGAGAGGGCGCTGGTGATGCTGGAAGAGGCCGCCTACGACCGCGATCAGGCTGTGATCATCCTCTTTCCCGAGGAGGATGCTCAGGTGGGCGATGCGGCCAAGTTGATCGCTGGGGCGCTGAGCGAGATCGACGTCAATGTCGAGTTGACTCCTGTGCCCGGGATGGACTTGACTTATGCCAGAGAAGAGTTTGTGTCTGGCGGGTTGCCAGTCCTGATCGTCTATCGCTGAGAGCCACACATCCTGGGTCCTGCGAGGTCGTGCGTTTCGCGGGATCTGACCCCGAGGGACAACATGGCCTCTGAGTCTAGCGCGTCCTTCCGCTTCACCGTCCGACTGCAGTTCAAGATCGGCGCCGGGGGCTTTTGGACGGCGCGGTGCGCGGGTGGGAAGGGTGGACGAATAGTAGGGAGGATTGTAGCCGATGGATGAGGAGAAGAGGAAGCTAGTCTACCGAGTGGTTCGCGTCGCGATCGTTCTCTGGGTGGGGCTTCTATTGACGGTGTGCGGCAGTTGCGATGGCACGGAGGAACCAGACGCCACAGACACGCCGGAGCCGCCTGTAATCGTTGATAACGGGGGCACCGAGGAACCGGGGCCCACCGATACGCCGGAACCGGATGTGGCCGTTGGTGTCGACTATGAAGTCCGGAGGGAGAGGGCAGGGGTCAGAGCCCACATTGACGGTTTGTCGGCCAGTCTGTCGGAATTCGATCTTGTCACGCTGGCCAACAACAACTGGCAGGAGATGCTCGACCATGGGTGCGTGGCGACCAACGGCGTGGGGCGCGCCGAGTTGAGAGCGGACTGCACCCAGGTTTCCGGCGCGCCAGTGTGCAACTGTGAGGCGGTCATCCTCTATCAGGGCAGCAACCTTGTGTCGAGGCCCTGCCATCCGGAAGAGTCTGCGGGGACCTGCGCCACGGGGCAAGCCCTGTTGGCCAACTGCGACATCTGCTTTGAGACACTCAGCAGCCGCACCTGCCCAGAAGGCACCTGGGTGTCGATCACCTACTTGGGCCAATCAGAGATCACCATAGTCACAGTGGGCGAAGGAGCCGCCACAGTCACCCCCGTCACCGTCCTGGACTATGAGGAAAGAGGCCCCTTCGACTTTGAGTTCGAGGCCCGCGAATGGAGTGATAAGCCCATTACCCTGGAGGCTGAACCGGTCGCCACCGAGTCGGGGGAGGCCAGCCTTCCCTTCTTTCTGTACATCGCGCCCGAGGCCAACCTGAAACGCCTGATGACCCAGGCCGAGGAGTTGGGCATTGAGTTGCCGCCGCCCGGCGAGCCCCTGCCTGCTGAACAGCTTCGGATCCTCACAGACCCGGAATCTGGGTTACCGCCCGTGCTCGAGATGCTTGAGTGGACGCAGCCCAACCTCCAGTTGTGGATGTATGAACTCAGTATCAGCGCCTTTGAGCGTGGTGGCATCCAGTTTCCGCCCATGGAGGCGCCTTCCGAAGCCCAGCAGGTGACGCTCGAGTTTGACGGCGAGCAGCTTGGCGACTGGCGGGTGCAGGAGGCGTTTGTCCTCGCCATAGACAAAGAGTCGGTTACCACGCAGGCCTTCTCTGCTGAGTGGGTTGCCTTCACGGCCATCATCGG
>JBFFCR010000056.1:0-13420 GCA_041559855.1 Anaerolineae bacterium
ATCCAGTATCTGGATCATAACAACGAATTGCAGTATTGCTGGACCACGAGTTGGGGGGTGAGCACGCGCATGGTGGGCGCGATCATCATGGCCCACGGCGACGATCAAGGGCTCAGGCTACCGCCCAAGCTAGCTCCCTATCAAGTGGTCATCGTCCCGATCTGGCGCAAGGAAGAACAACAGGCCGCCGTGCTCGAGGCTACCGAACGGATGCGGGCTGAGCTTGCTGGTCGCTTCCGGGTAAGGGTGGATGCCCGCGAGGGCCTAACGCCGGGTTGGAAGTTCAACGAGTGGGAGTTGCGCGGCGTTCCGCTGCGAGTCGAGATCGGTCCGCGCGATGTGGAGAAGCAAAGCGTGGTATTTGCCCGGCGTGACGTCCCGGGCCGTGATGGCAAGAGTTTCGTCCCGATGGCGGGATTGGCAGATGCTGTTGGCGAGATGCTGGAGACGATCCAGGGGGATATGCTGGCAGCTGCCACCACATTCCGGGATGCCAACATACACGAGGCGAAGGACTATGCCCAGCTGAAGGAGATTGTCAACGGCGGATGGGCCAAGGCCTACTGGTGTGGGGATGATGCCTGCGAAGCCAAGATCAAAGAGGATACCAAAGCCACCAACCGCAATATCCCGCTGGATCAGGGGAATGCCGGACCGGGCATCTGTGTAGTCTGTGGCGAGCCCGCGGCGGAATGGGCATATTGGGCACGGGCCTACTGATAGAGAAACCAGCTAGAGGTTGGCTAATCGCGGTCCACGCTCAAAAGGCCCCGCAAGTCACCCTGAGCCAGTCGAAGGGTGATTTGCTGGCAGGGTTAGCGGTATGATTGGCCGACATCCAATTGCTTTCCCAATAAGGTAGGGCCTGCCAATGCCACAGCCCGGTCGCATGACCGGGCTGTTCTCTGTGTGGATGCCGGTTGTTCTGGTTAGCCCACTTTGCGATCTTGCGGCTTCTCCGCTCCCTACAAATAGTCCTCGATGCGGTTCCGCGCCGCGTAGGCGGCTGCCTGGGCACGCGAGTTGAAGCCCAACTTGCCCAGGATGATGCTGACATAGTTGCGCACCGTCTTTTCGCTCAGCTGCAGGGCAGCGCCGATCTCTTTGTTGGTCCCGCCCTCAGCAACGCGGGCCAGGATCTGCAGCTCCTGAGCGCTAAGGTCGGCGAAGGCGTGCGCCCGTTCCCGCTGCCTTGCCTGCTTCATTTTGGCAAAGACCTTTTCTGTGACCGATGGGTCGAGCAGGCTCTCACCGCGCCCGACCCGTGCCAAAGCTTGAATTAACTCCTCCGATCCGATCTGCTTTAGCACGTAGCCATCCGCGCCGTTGGCGATGGCATCAAACAGTATCTGGTCGTCGGGGTACGAGGTTAGTACGATGATACGCGTGTCCGGTCGAAGAGCCTTGATCTGCTTGCACGCTTCCAAGCCACTGCCCCCCGGTAGCCGGATATCGAGGACCACGACGTCCGGCACCAACTGCTCGGCTTGAGTCACTGCTTCGAGGACGGTGCTTGCCTCGCCGACAACCTCCATGCCTGGCTGGCGTTCGATGAGGGCTCGCACGCCCACGCGCACCACCTCGTGATCGTCGACCAGGAGTATTCTCAATCCCATGATCCCTCCGCGCGCATCTCTAGCTGCTCCCCCTCTTCGTGCCTTTGACAGGGCAGTGTCAGCTCGAGCCGGAGTCCCTGACCGGGCTCGCTGCTCAGGCCAAGCTCGCCTCCCAGTATCAGGGCTCGATTCCGCATGTTGGCTATGCCCTGGCCCTGGCGGCCGTTGGGGGTCGGGTTCTGTGCCATTCCTCTTCCATTGTCGACTATGGCCAGTTGCGTGGCGTGCCCCAAGTAGCTGAGGATGACGGTCACCTTGGTAGCATTGGCGTGCTGTACGACGTTGCTCAATGCCTCGCGGGCGATCTGTGTGACCTGGGCTACCTGTTCCGGTTCCAACCAGCAGCAACGCTTACCCCTTACCTCAAGTCGTACATCCAGGAGTGTTTCAACGCGAAGGTCGCTGACCAGATTCTCAAGGACGGTTTCCAGCGCACGGGTCTGCTCTGCGACCTGGAGATCAAAGATGTAGCGGCGGATGTCCTGAATGGTGTTGTTGAGGGCATCCATGACGGTCCGGATCTGTTCTTGCGCTCTAGGTGGATCCTCGATCGCCAGGTGATGGGCACCTTCGAGGCCCAAGCCCGCGGCATAGATATTCTGGACAATGCCGTCGTGTAGCTCTCGCCCGATCCGTTCGCGGTCGGCGGCCAGGATCTGCGCCCGCTCCATCTGCGCAATGCGCCGGTCGGTCTCGACTTGAAACACCTCGAGGGAGCGGGTCAGAAAGAAGGCCATGGCCAGGCCGCAGAAGGAGCGAAAGACCGGGGCAGGGATCTGGATCGTGTTGGCCAGCAGATTGTAGTTGAGTAGGTTTGCCGGAAAGACCGGTGCAGCTGGCACAATCAGTCCGCCAACCAGTGCATAGATCAGGAAGGCGATCGCCGCACCGGTGAGGTAGGCCGCTATGCGGCCCAGCTCCTTGAGCCGCATGTACCCTGCTTGACGAAAGAGGCCGATGCTGGAAAGGAGGGCACCGGGAAAGGCCAGAAGATAGCGGCTCCAGCTGTCGCCAATGGCGACCAGCACATTGAGGGATTCCTGAGCTAGAGCGCCTCTGAGGAAGACGGCTAGTGCCCAGAGCAGCAGCAGTGCGCCCGGCAAGATGCGTAGCCAGCGATGCCCGGGCAGAAGGGGCAGGAGCAGCTCCACGCCGAACTGGAATAGAAAGAAAAAGGAGGCCGCCAGCAACAGCAGGTGCGTGATGATCATCAGGCGCACGACCGGCTCGTCCAAATAGAGGGCCTGCAGTGGGATAAAGATGTAGCCCCACTCGTTGAGCCCGTGCGCAACGCCAAAGGCTGCCACCCAGGGCAGAGGTTGCGCCAATTCGAGGTTGCTCTGACGGCGCCACAGCAGGGCAGTGACCAGGCCGGTGGTGAAGAAAACCAGGCCATAGACAAAGTACAAGATGATCCAGTTGACTTCAAGTATCTCGGTCAGCGTAGCCACAAACAACCTCCCCGAGCGGACATTATAGCATCAAGGCGCACTTCGCACAATTGCGGAGGCGCGCGGTGCCGGAATGTCCCTGAGAAGTGGGTGCAAATGTCAGGTGCGCATAGGGCGAACGTATGGTATTATCAATAGGTCGCAACGGGGTAGTCACGACACCCCCTTATTCATGTCGGACGAGCGCGGTCAGCCGTCTTTGGACTGAATCGACGGCTACAAGTCGATTACCAAACCAGACCTCCCCAGAAAGTGTGCCCCGGTGTGTCGTTGCGACCCAAAGCTCTTGGTGTGCCTTGTGTTCTGCCACGGACACATAGTATTTCGTTTGCTTGCGAGGAAGTTGTCCTCTAGGGAATCGAAGGGAGGTGCCTCGACAAAAGATGGAGGTTGGTACGCTAGGAATGTTGGATGTAGTTTCATACCTCGATGATCAACACAAAGAAGGAGAAGTGCGAATGTCAAAGAAGATCATTCATGCAATGTGGATCAGCATAGTCCTGCTGTTGGCTGTGCTGATGCTAGCTGGCTGTGGCACGGAAGGCCCTGCTGGCGCTGCTGGCGCTGTTGGCCCCGCTGGCCCCGCTGGTCCTGCCGGCCCTGAAGGACCCGCCGGTCCTGAGGGCCCCGCTGGTCCTGAGGGCCCCGCTGGTCCTCAAGGCGCTGCCGCGGAAGTGGCTCTCGAGCCTGAGACCTGTGCCATATGCCACGCCGGGTCGGGCGCCAACCATCAGGCGTCCTACGATGAGTTGTATCAGGACGGGGCCATCCAGGTTTCCGACATAACGTACTCGTACACTGCCCCAGATACCAGCGTCGTAACGTTCAAGGTGACCAAGAACGGCGCTCCCATCGATGGCGGCAAGGTAGAGTCCTTGGGCATCTACTGGGTGCCATGGACTGGAGAAGCCTTCCAGTTCGAGCCGGCCGGCTCAAGGCTGTCCCTGAAAGGGGATCTGACGTATGACGGTGGTGTGACCAAGAGCACGCTTACCGGCGACGTCGCCAATGTGGGCAATACGGATGGCGTCATCGTGATATACGGACGGGATGAATCGGTCGGCAGGCTGCCTGCCCGTGTCTACCAGACCAAGTACCCGTTTGCGGGCCTGCTGGAGACTGGTGCTGGCGTTGACTATGTCTCTGCGGCCAACAATGACGGCTGCGAAAAGTGCCACACCGATCCCTACCTGAAGCACGGCTACATCTACGGCCAGGTCGACGGCGATCCCGCGACCGACTTTTACACCTGCAAGGCCTGCCACCTGGACAACGGGGAAGGCGGCCACCTCGAATGGCAGCTCTTGGTGGATGATCCCGTCAAGGCTGTCGAATGGCTGGGCACGGACGAGGATCTGTCCATCTTTACGCCCGAGCAGCTCGAAATGTATGCGTACACGACGTCGCTCATGAACGACGTGCACATGTCGCATGCCATGGAGTTCCCCTATCCCCAGTCGATGTCCAACTGCGCAACCTGCCACGAGGGCAAGCTGGACGTCGTGCTGGCCGACGAGAACTTTACGATCGAGACCTGCAAGAGCTGTCACCCGATGAACGGTGCAGCGGCGGAAGCAGCAGAGGACGAGGACCCGGCGTGGGACACCACCGGGCTCGCCCTGGCGACCATCCTGCCGGACATCCATGACTCGATGGACCTGGCCACGGAGGACTGCGCCGCTTGCCATGCCGAAGGAGGGATCGCTTCCGTATTCAGCGAGATCCACACCGGCTATGACAAGATGATCTACACTGCCGATGGGCTGCGGTACTCTGAGGCCATCAGCGTCACGGTGGACAGCGCGGACTTTGACGGCTCGAGTCTCACCATCGGGCTCAGTGCGGTCGTGTCTTCAGAGCTCGAGGGGCTGAACGCTGAGGATATTGTCCCCACCGTGATGGTTGGACTCTACGGCTGGGACACCAAGGACTATATCATCGGCCCGCACGAGCGGCTCTTTGACGACAACAACGACGGCGAGATCAGCCGGTCCAGCGGCGATGAGAGAGCTCTGGAGTACGAGTTGGGTGCAGAGCATCCGCGGTTCTCCACCGTGTCGATGGGAGGCGGCAGCTGGGAGGCTGTTGCAGACCTGTCGGCGTGGACTGATATGATCGCCGATGGCACGGTCAAGAGGGTAGAGATCGCGGTCATGCCGGAGCTGGAAAACGCGGATGGTGTCATGCTCGCGCTCGATGCTCCTTCCAGGACCTTTGATCTTGGCGCCAACGACTTTGACGACGGCTTCTACAGCGAAATCGTCCGGGTCGAGGACGGCTGCGAGAACTGCCACGATGCGCTGGCGACCAACTACCACTCGCCGGATAGAGGCGGGAACATTGTCGTCTGCCGGCTGTGCCACATCACCAAGAGTGGCGGCTCTCACCTGGAGATGCAGTCGCGGTCGATCGATTCCTATGCCCACGCGATCCACGCGGGCCAGGCATTCGACATCGGCGACATCGACTTTTCCGATCCGGTGCAGGAACTGCACTATGAGCACCACATCGAGTTCCCGTACCCGACGCACGGGATCACAGACTGCGAGTCCTGCCACAACCCCGGCGCGTACGATGTGCCGGATCAGGCCGCATCTCTGCCCGGTCTGCTGTCGGCGTCCGACTCGGTCGAGGGCCGCGCGATCGGTGATGTGCCGGTCTATGTCACAGGACCTGCTTCGAGGGCGTGTGGTTCATGCCACCGCGCAGAGCTGATCAACGAGGATGCCGCTGGCGAGCTCATGCTCCTCAACCTGCACGCCAAGCAGGGTGGCTATCTCGTCGAGGGCGGGGAGGACAGCACTGCTACACTCCTCAGCGTAATCGACGAGATCATGGCGTTCTTCAAGTAAGCGAGGAATGGGAGGTGGGCCGAAGCCCATCTCAGTGAAACACAAGGGGCCCTTCGGGGCCCCTTCTTTTGTGGTAAAGCGTGCTGCCTCGGGGCGCCGCAAGCAACCCAGAATTGGGATCTTGGATTCACAAAGACCAGCCGAAAGCGCGTCCGAGCTGTTGCCGTTGAACTCCTTACGAGGTGAGGTTGGCTTCATTGCCAGAATGTCCCTGAAGAATAGGGACAAACGGCACGTGCCTTTCGTGCCTGGGCGTGGTATATTGGTACGGCGGCCCGCACCTGATTGCCGACAGAGTTGTGCCCGGAGGGTGCGGCATCTGCTTTGCCTACGGCTCGCTAGAGCCCCTGAGCCATGGGGCCGCGAATATCGATCGACAGCGATTTCATCCTCTATCTCCCTGTGACCCGATCTAGGATTAGCGCGACGGATGTCGATTCCATGGCATCGACGACCCGTGCAGGTATCGAAAGATCATAGTAGGCCAATGTGAATAAGAGTGGGGGTACGTGATGGACGATCCGGTCAAGCGTGCGGACGAAAGGGCAGTAGATCGGCCTGTTAGCCGCCGAGGTCTAATCAAGTATGTGGCCCTGGGCTTTTCGGCGCTGGCAACTGCCGGCGGCGTGCTGACGCCGATTGTCGCCTACCTGTGGCCTCCGAAGCAGGCGAGCGCAAGTGGTGGGGGCCGGATAGCTGTCGCCGCTACTGAGGAACTGCCCGTGGGCAAGGGCGCGGTCTATTCTGTGAACAACAAGCCGGTCATTGTGATTCACACGCTCGATGGCTACAAGGCTCTCTCTGCCACATGCACCCATCTGGGTTGCATCGTGGCATGGAACGAGCAGAGGGCGGTGATCGCCTGTCCCTGTCACGAGGCGTACTTTAACACAAACGGCGCGGTGATCTCTGGCCCGCCACCCGCGCCGCTGCCAGAGTTCCGGGTTCAGGTGGAGGGCGATCAGATCTATGTGGAAGGAGATGAGGGGTAATGGAGACGACACCTCGCAGGAACTGGTCAACGCGAGTGGGGGACTGGCTTGACGAACGGTTCGACGTTCGCGTTCCGCTGGAGGCATTCCTGAAAAAGCCTGTGCCCAAGCATGCGATCCGCTGGTACTTTTGCCTGGGCGGTATCACGTTTGCGCTATTCTTGATCCAGGGTGTCACGGGCATCTTGCTTTCGCTGTATTACAAGCCGACGCCGGGCGAGGCGTACGAGAGCATCCTGTTCATCATGAATAATGTCCGCTTCGGCTGGCTGATCCGCAGCATCCACTCCTGGTCCGCAACCCTCATGATCGCCTTCTGCGTGGCGCACATGCTGCGCGTGTTCATCACTGGCGCGTACAAGAACCCGCGCGAGTTGAACTGGGTGGCGGGGATGGTCCTGCTGTTGCTGACGCTGGTGTTCGGCTTCACAGGGTACCTGCTGCCCTGGGATCAGAAGGCGCTGTGGGGGGCGCAGGTCGGCAGCGAAATCGTGGGTGTCATTCCGGGTATCGGTGGATGGTTGCTCGGTCTGCTGCGCGGGGGCGCCGAGATCACCGGCCTGACCCTGACTCGCTTCTACGGGATCCACATGCTGGTTCTTCCCGTGTTGGTATTCATCTTTCTGGCGATCCACTTTGTCATCATCCGGCGCCAGGGTATCTCCGGTCCGCTCTAGGCCGGTGCCAAGGGAGGTACTGTCTTGAAAGAGAAAGAAACGGTGATCCCGCACGAAGGCGAAGGTCCGCGGCGGTACAAACACCCTGAGTATCCCGAAGAGGACACCATTCCCTTCTTCCCGAACTATATCATCCTGGAAGTCATCGTCGCCTTTATCGTTCTCGCCGGACTGATCGTCCTTACATCCTTTCTCCCTGCCGGCCTGGAGGAGAAGGCGGATCCCTTTAGCACGCCGGCGCATATCAAGCCGGAGTGGTACTTTTTGTGGATCTACCAATTCATCAAGCTGCCCTCGCTCGTGCTCGGTACAGGGCTGGTGGCTGAGCTGGCAGGCATCTTTATCCCCGGCATCGGCATCCTGCTGCTGATCCTCTTGCCGTTCCTCGACCGCAAACCGGAGCGGCATCCACGCAATCGCAAGGTGGCGATGGCTGTCACCGCGCTGATCTTGGCGATCCTGGTCGCCCTGTCGATCTGGGGCCGGCTTACCTAGGGAGGAATGGGCCATGCGTATTTCGCGAGTTTTCGCAGGACTTTTCGTTGTGGTCGCACTGATGCTGCTTGCGGCCTCGGCCTATGGCCTCCCGCTTCTGCAGATTCCGGAGGTCCCCCATCCCGAAGAGGGCATGGAGGACTGCCTGGCCTGCCACGACGCAGGGCAAGATTATCCCTTTCCTGCCGATCACGCGGGACGGGATAACAGTGTCTGCCTGGCGTGCCACAAGGTTGCCGCTTCGGAACCGATCCCTGCGGTGCCCCATGCTACCGAGGGTCGGGAAGACTGCGTTCTGTGCCACGGCACAGCCGGAGTGAAACCTTTCCCACCAGATCATGAGGGCCGGGAAAGCGAGACCTGCCTGGGGTGCCACCAGGTCGGCGGCGACGAGGCGCCGGCAGCAGAGGTGGAACCGACACCAACACTACCGCCATCGATCGAGGTCCTGCCCACGCCGATCCACGAACCGGAACTGTTCGAAGAGAATAGCTGTATCTCCTGCCACACGGAACTGGGCGGCGAGCACGAGCAGATCACGGCAGACTGGGCAGAGAGCGTGCACGCGCAGCAGGGGGTGGGGTGTGTGAGTTGTCACGGCGGCGATCCGACACAGGACGATGCCGAGGAAGCCATGTCTCCGGAAGCCGGTTACTTGGGGCCGCTGCCGAAGGAACGGATCCCGGGCCTTTGCGGATCGTGTCACAGTCGGGTGGACCTGATGCGACCCTATGGCTTGCCCACGGACCAGTTTGACCAGTACTGGCAGAGCCAGCACGGGCAGGCACTGCTGGATGGCGATCCGAACGTGGCTACGTGCTTTGATTGCCACGACGGACACCGTGTCCTGAAAACTGGGGACCCTGCTTCCGATGTCTATCCCAGCAACGAGCCCGCGATGTGCGCCGGCTGCCACTCGGATGAATCGCTGATGGCGTCCTACGGCATTCCCGCCGGACAGTACGAGCTCTATCAGGGGAGCGTGCACGGTCGGGCATTGCTTGAGGAACAGAACCTGCGCGCGCCGACCTGTTCGGTGTGTCACGGGAAGCACGGCGCTACGCCCCCTGGATTCGAGCAGGTGGCAAATGTGTGCGGGCAGTGCCACGCGGCAACACAGGATTACTACAAGCAAGGCGCCCACAGGACAGGGATGACCGGAGAGGCGGCGCCCCGTTGCGTCACCTGTCACGGCATGCACGATATAGCGCCTCCCACGCGGGATCTTTTCGTGGGGACAGAAGCAGGCCACTGCGGCAGTTGCCACACGCCCGCCTCGGAGACTGCCCTGAAGGCAGAGGCGATGTATCAGGCGCTGACGGAGGCCGATGATGCCTATGAGAGCGCGGAGAGAGAGATTGCCCTTGCCACGGAGAAACGTCTGATCATGGCCGTACAGGAAGAGCTGCTGCAAAAGGCCAACACCCCCCTGATCGAATCGCGGGCGTTGCAGCACACTGTCGACCAGGAGCAGATCGAAGCCAAGGCCAAGGAATCGCTGGAGTTGAGCCAGCAGGCGCAAACCTCCGCCGAGGAGGCCCTCGCCGGCTTGGACACCCGCCTCGTGGGGATGGGCGTGTCGCTGGCGGTCATCCTCATCACCATCGTCGCGCTGGTGCTGATCAAACTGGAACTGGACCGGGACCTAAAGGCGAAACGGGCCCAGCAGCGCGCCAGTTCGTCGAGCGCCGAGCAAGCGTAGTCGCCAAGCTGTCCACAATCGCGTCCAAACTGGCCGGGAGCCCCCCTCGAGGGCTCCCGGTCTTGCGTCGAGGAGAGGTGTTCATAAGCAGGTAAGTGGCCTTGGCAGGAAGATTGACTTGCGGCTCCTCCTCTGGTAGAATTGGGCTCGTTGTCCCGATATCTTCAATACACAAGGATGTGACGACCAGATGGCGCATGCACAGAGGGCACAGGGCCGGGATCTAACCAGCGTGAGCATCCACCGTGCGATCTGGTACCTGGCGCCCCCCATGATTTTGGAAACGGGCGTCCAGAACCTGGCTCAGGTTCTGGATACCTATTGGGTTGGCCAGTTGGGATCGGCAGCGCTGGCGGCAGTGACGATCAGCATCACCATCCGTTGGGTGCTCAATAGCCTGGCAAATGGCCTGGGCATCGGCGGGATGGCCGTGGTGGCGCGGCGGATCGGCGCAAAGGAGGATGCTGCTGCAGAACACGCTGCCTGGCAGACCATCCTGTTGGGCATCATCATATCGCTGGTACTGTCTGTCACAGGATTGCTCCTGGCCCACCCGCTACTGACCCTGCTAGGGGCCGACGCGGAAGTGCTGCCTCTGGGGCTTGCCTACATGCGCATTGGATTCGCCGGGATCTTTACGCTGGTCCTTGTGTTCGCCATCAACGCCATGCTGCGCGGTGCGGGAGAAGCCGGAATTGCCATGCGGGTGCTGTTCCTGGCCACCGGGGTCACGATCGTGCTCGAGCCGATCCTGATCCATGGCTGGGGGCCGCTGCCAGCCATGGGTGTGGCAGGCGCGGCACTGGCCTTTGTCCTGGGCTATGGAGCGGGGCTGGTCATGCAATTGGCTATTCTGTTGAGTGGACGGGCGCGCATTCGCATCAACCTGCGCGACCTAAAGCCAGACCTGCCGCTGATGGCGAGCATCATCCGCATTGCCCTGCCGAGCACGGTACAGATGACCCTGCGCTCGTCCTCGCGGTTGCTCATCATCGCCTTGGTGGGCTTGTACGGGACATTTGCCACGGCGGGCTATGGCGTGGCAAACCGCATGCTGTTGATCGCCCTGATCCCCTGTTTCGGCCTGGGGAATGCCGCGGGCACGCTGGTTGGCCAGAACCTGGGCGCAGGTCGGCCAGATCGGGCAGAAAGAAGCGCCTGGTGGGTGAGCGGCTACACGGCCGGCTACATGGTCCTAGCGGCGCTCCTTCTCACCGTCTTTGCCCCATCGCTGATCGCGTTTTTCGATCCAACACCGCAAGTAGTGGCCGTCGGTGCCGGGTGCGTGCGCGTTGTGGCCTGGTCGATGGTCGGCAGCGCGGGGGGCGTGGTGCTGGCTCGGGGTTTTGATGGGGCTGGCAATACGGTGCCTGCTATGGCCATCAATCTGCTCACGCTCTGGGGGATGGAGTTGCCGATAGCCTTTTTCCTCTCTCGTTGGCTGGGATTGGGAGTGACGGGTGTTTGGTGGGGCAGAGCCGTCGCCAATCTTGCCAATGGCCTGTTCTTTGCTATCTGGTTCCGCCGCGGAAAGTGGAAGGAGAGGGAGGTCTAGTAGGCCGCCTGGGGGCATCCTGCTAGCTGCAGGCAAAGCCTTGCCTCGATGTCCTGAAAAAAAGAGGTCAACTGCCAGGTGTGTCGCCCGATGGGATGGGGTATAATCGGTAGGTCTCTCTGTACATTGCGGAAAGTGCCTGGAGCGGGTGATTCAGGCTGTCGAATCTGGGGGCGGTTCATCTCGAAGCCAGCTCCCATTTCGCGCTTGACGTGGGGGAAACCTGCGGCAGCTGGCGGGTGTTTGAGTTTCACGAGCCCAAGCTCGGGAACGACGATTTGACATGATTTTCAAAGCGTGCTATAGTAAAGTGTACGGGGCTTGCTACTCAGGAGAGAATATTCAGAGCAGCGCCTGTATGGATTGTCTTTCTACCTATGTGCTCTGCCGAGCCGCACCTACGAGCAAACGAACTGACACGTCCCTGGGTAGTGGAGTCAAGGGGTGAACCTAACATAGATGGTTGGCGCCGAATTTGCGCCTTCCAGTGTGTCAAACCAGCTTGCCTAGATGCCGTATGATCTGACCTGACCTGATTCCCAGCCGGGACCGGGGTGACGGAAAGGAGGGTTGCCTAGCGCACATTTCGACGCAGTCGGAGCGCCTGCTGCTCGGGTGATGAACCTGGGGCAGAGTCGCTCTTTTTGGCGTGTTCACGGTGTTGAGGAGGAGAGAAGCATATGGATAGTCATTCTGAAAGTAGTCTGATGCAGGCACTCGCCCAGAGGGGGGTGTCTCGCCGGGATTTCCTCAAGTTCTGCTCGTTTATGGCTGGCACGCTGGCATTGCCGGCCAGCATGGCGCCAAAGATCGCGCATGCGCTGGAAGAAGCGGCCGCGCGCCCACCAGTTGTCTGGCTAGAGTTCCAGGACTGCTGCGCGGACACGGAGACGTTCCTGCGTGCGTCAAATCCCACCGTCGCTACGATCATCCTCGAGCTGGTTTCGCTCAACTATCACGAAACGATTATGGCGGCCGCCGGTCACCAGGCTGAGGCCAACCTGGCCGATACGGTGGCGGAGGGCGGGTACATTGCCATCGTCGAGGGCTCCATTCCCACCAAGGACAATGGCATCTATTGCTGCATCGGCGGTCGAACCGCGCTCGACATCGTGCAGGAGGTGGCGGGCAACGCGGCGGCAGTGATCTGTGTGGGCGCCTGTGCAGTGTGGGGAGGCTGGCCGTCTTCAGGGCCGAATCCCACTGGTGCAAAAGGTGTGGGCGATGTGGTCAAGGGTAAGCCGATCATCAACCTGACGGGCTGTCCTCACAATGTGGTGAACTCGGTAGCGACCATCGTGTACTATCTGACCTACGGTTCGCTGCCTGATACCGATCACATCGGCCGCCCGCTGTTTGCCTATGGAAAGCGGATCCATGACAATTGCGAACGCCGCGGTCACTTTGACGCGGGCCAGTACGTGGAGGAGTGGGGTGACGAAGCGAGTCGCAAGGGCTGGTGCCTGTACAAGATGGGCTGCAAAGGTCCCGAGACCTATATGAACTGCCCGACGGTGCGATTCAACGATCGCACCAACTGGCCTGTTGGTGCGGGCCACGGCTGCGTCGGTTGCGCCGAGGTCGGCTTCTGGGACAACATGACGCCCTTTTACAAACGGTTGCCAGAGGTGCCCGGGTTTGGCGTGGAGGTGACGGCTGACAAGGTCGGTCTCGCCTTGACCGGCGCCACGCTCGCTGGCATTGGCATCCATGCTGTGGCCAGTACGGCCCGGAATAGGGCCGGGAGAAAGCATCAGCCCGGCGGAGAGGTCGCGGTGGAGGAACCCGCGCCAGAGGATGATGTTGTGGAGAAGGAGGCATAAACTATGGCCAAGATCGCAATTGATCCTATCACCCGCATAGAGGGGCATCTGCGCATTGAGGCCCAGACGGACGGCGGCAAGGTCACTGATGCCTGGAGTTCCAGCACAATGTTCCGCGGCATGGAACTGGTGCTTCAGGGCCGGGATCCGCGGGACGCATGGGTCTTTGCGCAACGCATATGAGGTGTGTGAACTACGGTTCACGCCCTCTGCTCCGTGCGAGCAGTCGAAGATGCCCTCAAGATCCAGATCCCCGA